>JACQQB010000061.1 GCA_016207225.1 Microcaldota archaeon
CAATAAATGAAATCTCTAATGATGTTGATATTGTTTTTTCTGTGCATCCAAGAACAAGAAAAACATTACTTGAGAATAAAATAATCCCCAAAATTAACGTTACAGACCTGGATGGTGACTTTGACTCCATCCTACAAGCAAATAAGCTTGGTTCTATAACAGTTGTACACGCACACGGTGACAATATTGCCAAAATAAAAAGAATTTTGCCACTATTAAAAGGTAAAGTTGTATGTACCACACAGATTAAACCACTGGGCAGAGTCCACAATTTCTATGGCTTTACAGATGGCGATAGGGCAGTCTCTCTGAGCATTTATTTTAAAGCAAAGCCAATATTCCTGTATGCTTTCAAGTTCTATGATGACACATCAATTAAAGCAAGGAAATTGCAGGTTGGCAAATATCTAATCGAGAAATATGCCAAGACGTATAGACACCTATACGATCTAAGTGTAAATGAGAGTAATCTTGGTTTGCAAAAGATATCCATACCCGAACTTGAGAAATTACTAAAAAATGGGTAGATACATATATATAGGTAGTTACTGATTATATTGTCATGAGCTATAACAAGTTAGCCAAGGCAATAAATGAATTAAAATCAGGCAAACCTCTAATCGTATTTGACGGCTCGGAAAGAGAAAATGAGACAGACATAATCTATCCAGCTGAATACATAACTCCCAAGGCAATTTCTATGCTTAGGCAAGATGCCGGCGGACTTATCTGCCTTGCAATTCCTTTAACACACGCTAATAAAATAGGTCTTCCATTCATCACTGATTTTATTGCTAGCAACCACAACAAAACCCTCAGAAGAATATCCTGCAAGAAGACTCCCTATGGCGATAAGCCTGCATTTTCAGTAACTATCAATCATAAGAATACATTTACCGGCATAACGGATAATGACAGAGCATTAACAATCAAGCAAATTTCCAGAATGTTCAAGTTATCACCAAGCAAAATGAAACAGTATTTCATCAGCAACTTCTATACTCCTGGTCATGTCTCTTTACTCCTGGGCAAATCAGTCGAAGAGAGAAAAGGACACACTGAACTTTCACTTGCCCTGATGAATCTTGCAAAATTATCTCCAGCCGCAGTCCTATGTGAAATGTTAGACTCAAAAACTGGCAATGCTTTGGCTAAGAGAAAAGCAATCGAATACGCCAGAAAGCACAACTTACAATTCGTAGAAAAGAAAGAAATTTTAAGCTGGGTGGCTAAAAATGAAAACTAAGATAGGCATTGCAGACACTACTTTTTCCAAGGTGGATCTTGCTTATTTTGCCCTGGATGAAATAAACAAAAAATTCTCAAACGTAGAAATCGTTCGCTACACTGTTCCTGGAATTAAAGACTTGCCAGTTGCATGTAAAAAACTTCTAGAAGAGCAAAATTGCGAGGCTTGTTTAGCTCTAGGCATGGTCGGAAAAGAGCCGATAGACCAACAATGTGCGCACGAGGCTTCCCAAGGTATAATAACTGCCCAACTAATGACCAACAAGCATATCTTAGGTGCCTTTATACATGAAAACGAAGCTAAGGATGAGCAAGACCTACTCTCTATCTGTGAAGACAGGGCCAGAAAGCATGCTGCCAACACAGTTCTACTAATCCAAAATCCAGACGAGCTAATGAAATCCGCAGGTATGGGCTTAAGGCAAGGAAGAGCACATGTGGGGTCAATAAAACCCAAGGCCTAGGGGTAATTCAATGGAAAAAATAAGGCTTGGCATAGTTGTATCCGAGTTTAACACAGAAATTACTGAAAAAATGCTCAAGACTGCATTAAAACGCGCTAAATCTCTGCAAGCGGATGTAAACTACATCTTCAAGGTTCCCGGTGCTTTCGACTCTCCAATTGCAATCCAGAATCTCCTAAGGAAAAAAAATGTAGATGCAGTAGTAACTTTGGGTGCAGTGATCAAAGGAGAAACCAAGCATGATGAGTTAATTACTTCTGCAATAACCAGGAGAATCACAGACTTAGCTCTGACTTATAACAAGCCCGTTACTTTAGGTATATCGGGGCCAGGCATAACATATGAGCAAGCCAAAGCCAGAATTGATGGTTACTCAGCCAGGGCTGTTGAGGCAGCAGTGACATTGGTAAAAAGACTTAGAAAACTCTCAAATGATGAATCTATACTTATTGAATAAAGGGAAAGATTAAATGATACAAACAACTCTGTTCCAAATAGATAACTATGGGCCCTGGACACTGACTCGGGGTCTTGCAAGGGAGCCTAAACTGCAAATCCTGCAATCAGAACTATACACGGACATACAAAAGCTAATTTCTAAAAAAGGTGGCATAGCTTTCTACACCCGCTTTGACAATATCCTGGCTCTGACTAGCGGTATATCCATAGAACATCATAAAAAAATTCAAAGGCAATTAAATTCAAAGCATCCATTCACAGTAAGCATAGGTATAGGGCAAGGAAACACTGCCTTTGAAGCTCAAGACAATGCCACTCAAGCAATCCAGAAATTAGGAAGCTCCCAGTCTAAAGAAAGGAAAAAGATTTTCGGGGTGCAGAACATTGGAAAAAGTAATAAAAATAAAGTAGAACTTGCCCATTTCGATGTTAATAGCATTACTCAATTACTGACAGACACTTCCTCTGCGTTTGAAGTACTCCACACTATAACCAATATCCAGCAAATTCTCAGCAAAGAACTAATGAAGAAAAAAGCTGTGTTATTTTTTGTTGGAGGAGACAACTTCATCTCCATCTCACATGGTCTCGGGAAAAGAAACTATCTCAAAATCTTGAAAAAAGTTAAAGAAAAGACCAAACTAAGTCTTAAAGTTGGGATTGGTACAGCACAATCACCAATGAAAGCCCTTGCACTAGCAAATAAAGGCTTGGAACTGATAAGGAGAAAGAAAACTAACGGGCAGATTTCTATCATTTCGGGGATTTAGATGCCAATCATCAAAAGTGACCATATACTTGTAGGAAACAACTTGACAGAGTTCAAGGGGTACTTGGAAATAAAAAATAACATAATAACAGGCATTAAAAAATCCAAGCCAAACTCCAAAGACATCCTAGATGCTTCTGATTACATCCTATGCCCAG
>JACQQB010000010.1 GCA_016207225.1 Microcaldota archaeon
ATTTTTTCTTTATTTTTTTAGTATTTAGGATATATTATTAAAGATTAATTACCAAAATGGTAATATGACAGAAGAGTTTGGGTTCAGTTATAGCCAAAAATCAAAGTTAGATAGTAAGGATTGGGAGATTCTAGAAGTTCTTTCCCAGGATGGGAGGCTCTCGGTAGCAGCTATTGCCAGGAAAACCGGCTTAAAAAGAGAAGTGGTGAAATACAGACTCAATAGAATGGTTAGGGAAAAGATAATTCTTAGGTTTCTTACAATGCTCAATTTACCTAAGGTTGGCTACAATCTCTGGGGTTATGTGCACATCCGCTTTAAAGACATGACACCAAAAAGAGAAAAAGAATTTCTAGAGCATGTTCGCAATAATGCGAATATAATATTTGCCCATACGACTCTAGGCGCTTGGGATTTTGGAATTGAGTTTTTTGCAAAGGATCCGGGACATTTTTATTCGTTACAAAAAGAGCTTAAAGAAAAATTCTCGGATATTATTAAGGATTTTGAAACTGGTTCTTTTATTGATATAGTGAAAATAAACTACGTACCAATCCCAAGTGACGTAAAGTAGATTTATTCAGCAGCAAGTAATCTAGCTACATGGTCATTAACCCAAAACACATGTTTATTCTTCAATACATCATATTTAGAACCAATTGCTTCTTGTAGATTAAGTTTTACACATTTTTGATTTATTCTCTTTATTTGAGTCCTTACAGATTCAGCATTTGCAGGAAGTGCTATGGATAAGTCATTAACGCTTTGAAATGGTTGTTTTGAGAGTAGATTTAGAATTTTCATTTGCATCGAGGATAGGTCAGCTAGGATATTAACATCAGATTGTTTCTGCACATCTTTCACTTCCATTGGTTTTTGTTCTTTTTTGTTATACTCATTCAGGTAGGCAAGAATGTCGTTAGATTTAACTTCAAATAGTTCTTTTTCAATTGATTTTTCAATGCAATAACTTAGGAATAACAGGAATGATCTTGGAGAGCCGTTGAATGCAGTACATGCAGTTTCTATTGCTTTTTCATCGAATGGTGCAAAAGAAGTTCCGCCAAATTTAGATATTCTTTTCATAACAAGGTCTTTTGCGTTTTCAATTGATATGTTTAAAAGAGATAATTTGTGAGGTGGAGGAACTCTGTTGATTATAGCGTCCGGTAGCAAGGCTTCTAAATCATGTGATTCGCTGGATAGACCAGAGATTACTAGTCTGCATCTGATGTGCATATCAACAATATCTTTAATCCTGTATAAAACATCTTTAGATGCAGAAATGTGCGCTTCATCGACAAAAATGACCAAGGACTTGTTTTTTAGGTTATTCTCCAGAAACATAGGGGATATTTCTGTCTGCTGCTTCGAGAATATTCTTTGAATTCTGCCTAAAAACCCATTACTTATGAGAGCGTTGAGTATTTTATTATCGACGTGTGATTGGGATGAAGGAGGTTCTTCGAAGAAGATAGGAACATATTGGTTAGATTTTTTTAATTCGCCTTCAAGCCACCTGCAAAGTGTTGTTTTACCTGAACCTACTGGACCTTTTACAAGAGAATAGCCTCCGCCATTAATTATATATCGAAGGAGTGTTTCTCTTTCTTTGTCTAGTCCGACGAGAAGTTCAGGAAGAATCGTTTTTGCGTCGAGAGGATTGGTATTCCAGGCGAATTTTGAGTACCATTTTTTGGCTTTATTTTCAAATTTTAATATAGAATCCATTGAAATCACAAAATTCTGACATATGCCAGACAATTTTTACTTACAAGACAATACAACATACAAGTATTTAAAATTATGTATGAGTTGAATAGTTTTTCGACTTAAAAATCTGTCTGGAGAAAAAGACAGGGTTCAAAACTTTAGCCTTATTTGAAGAGTGACAAGACAAGAAAAGTTAACCGTATATAGAATTATATATGAAAAAAACGGATAAAAAAAGAGGTGGAGAATCAAACAGTATTAATTCTGAAAAATACAAGACAACCAGACAAATCAGACAGACAAGACAAGACAAATTTAGAGTTTCTAATAAGTTGCTAGTCGGATATTGCTAAGCCTTTTAAAATTGCCAAAATAGCCAGTCAGATTTTTTAGACATTTGTCTGGTCAGCCAGACAAAACAATGTCTTTTTTGTCTTGTCGACGAAAAAGTCTTGTAGAGAAGTTTGTCTTAGCCTAGTTAACCGTAAAAAATATTATAGTATCATTAGAATGGATAACTTATCGACGGGAAGGCAATTGTAAACTGATGAGAATGGGGGGTAAACCTAAAAAGTTCAAAAAACAGAGTAGGTTTAAATAGATTTTCTCCTATATGTTAGACAATTATCTATGCTTAGTTATAGGTGAAATTTTGGCAGATGGAATTGAGCTGAAAGTAGTAGAAGCAATGCAGAATGACGTCGGTAGAGGTTTGGTTAGGATAGATTCCAGAGCAAGGCGTATTCTGGATGTCACTACAGGAGACATAGTTGAACTAAAGGGTAAAAGAACTACTGCAGCAATAGTCTGGCAAGCTCATCCACAAGATGAGGGAATGAATATAATTAGGATGGATGGCTACATAAGACAAAATGTAGGTGTAGCTATTGGCGATAAAATATTTGTAAAAAAGGCGGAGCCAAAAGAGGCTAAGAAAGTTATTTTGGCGCCATCCCAACCAATGAAATACTCTCCTGGTTTTGATGAGTTTGTTAAGAAAAAGCTTATTGGAAGGCCTTTAACTCGTGGAGATACGATTTTCGTTGGTGTTTTCGGTACTTCTTTCCCATTGATGGCAGCAGTAGTTCAGCCTCAGGGAGTAGTTTTAGTTACAGAAGCTACAGGCATAACTCTAAAGGAAGAGCCAATGAAGGAGACAGGCAAGATACCCAATATATCGTATGAGGATATAGGTGGCTTGAAGGAAGAAGTCCAGAAAATAAGAGAAATGGTAGAATTGCCAATGAGACATCCTGAGCTTTTTGAAAAGCTAGGGATAGAAGCGCCGAAAGGAGTGATTATTCACGGTCCTCCGGGAACGGGTAAGACTTTGTTGGCAAGAGCAGTGGCAAGTGAAAGTGAGGCTAATTTCATACATATTGGTGGTCCTGAGTTGGTTTCAAAATTTGTAGGTGAGAGTGAGGAGAGATTAAGGCAGTTGTTCAAGGAAGCTGAGGAGAATGCTCCGTCAATAATTTTCATGGACGAAATAGATGCGATAGCTCCGAAGAGAGAGGAAGTGACTGGTGAAGTGGAGAAGCGTATGGTAAGTCAGCTCTTATCCCTTATGGATGGGTTGAAAACAAGGGGACAGGTCATAGTCATAGGAGCCACGAACCGTATTAATGCTCTAGACCCTGCGTTGAGAAGACCTGGAAGATTTGACAGGGAAATTGAGATAGGAGTGCCAGACAAGAATGGCAGAAGAGAAGTTTTACAGATTCACACTAGGAACATGCCACTTGGAAAGGATGTTACCTTGGATGAGTTGGGAGCAGTAACACATGGATACACTGGAGCTGATTTATCTTCATTGTGCAAAGAAGCCGCAATGAAGTCTTTGAGAAGGATTTTACCTAAGATTGATTTGGAACAGGAGTTTATACCGCCCAAAGTTTTAGAAGAATTGCAGGTTACAAGAGATGATTTTTTCAATGCAATGAGAGAGATTCAACCTAGTGCATTGAGAGAAGTTTTTGTTGAAATTCCAAGTGTAAAGTGGACAGATATTGGAGGCTTGGAGGATGTGAAGCGTGAGTTGAAAGAGGCGATAGAATTACCTTTAAAAACTCCCGAAGTATTTACAAAGATTGGCATAAGACCAGTTAGAGGAGTACTTTTAGTAGGACCTCCGGGAACTGGTAAAACTTTGGTCGCTAAAGCAGTTGCTACTGAGAGTGAGTCTAACTTCATCTCAATAAAAGGCCCGGAAGTGTTAGTGAAATGGGTTGGAGAATCGGAAAAAATGGTTAGAGAACTATTTAGGAAAGCCAGGATGGCTGCTCCGTGCATAGTCTTCATAGATGAGATAGATTCCATAGCTGCAATGCGCGGTTTGGATGAAGGCGGGTCAAGAGTTGGCGAGAGGATCGTAAACACATTACTCACTGAGATGGATGGCTTGCAGAATTTGAAGAATGTAGTAGTCTTAGCGGCTACAAATAGGCCAGACATGCTGGATGCTGCATTAAAGAGAGCGGGCAGGTTCGATAAGATCATAGAACTGCCTTTACCTGATAAGGAAACAAGAGTTGCAATATTGAAAATACACACTAAGAATATGCCACTGGCAAAGAACGTTGATTTGGACGAGGTGGCTAAGAAAACTGATAGTTACACCGGTGCAGACATGGAAGGGGTTTGCAG
>JACQQB010000063.1 GCA_016207225.1 Microcaldota archaeon
CAGTCTGCTCTATCGCTGCCGCCCTAAACGTATCACTTGCAGATATCACTGAACTTAATCCGTTAGTCTTCAATAAGCTTACCAATTTTGCTATGGTTGTTGTTTTTCCAGCTCCATTCGGCCCTAAGAATAGGATTTTAACCGGCTTTTCCCTATGCTTTATATCATTAATAAAATCAGGCGGATTCGGGATCATTTCAATCAAAGAATCCTTGATAATCTGTTTAATCATGTTCTGGACTTCATTCTTCTTAATCTTCTTCCCAACAACCTTTTGTTTAATGCAGTTGACTAAATAACTCGAAACTTCAAGGCTCACGTCTGCCTCGAGTAACGACAGCTCCAGATTATACAGCAAATCATCTACGTCTTTTTCCTGTATCTCAATCTCATCAAAAACCAAGCCCTTTACTTTAGATTCCAAGCTCAGGTTTACTTCTAACTTTTTGTCAGCTTCTTTTGAAAAAGAGTCTATAAAACCCGTGAGCTTACCTTTCAGTAGATCTAACATCTGAATCCTTCATCTTATTGATAAGTTTCTTTGCTTCACTGTCTATCTTCTGGAGCTCCTGGCCAACCTCATTCAATCCTTTTTGTGTTTTGTTGAGCAACTCTTCACTGTTGACCAGCCTTTTCCTCAGTGTCTCTGCCGCCTGCTCCAGAGTTTTTTCTGCTATTACATTCGCTCCTATATCTGTCAAAACTTTATTCTTATCCTTAATACTTGCTGTAAAATAAATCCCTGCTCCTATAGGCAACAGGATCTCATTCTTATCTGTCTCCTTAAGATTTTTCAAAGCTTCCAAAGAATTGTTGATTTCAGCCATATTCGCCTGAACTGCATTAGCCTGCTGCTGCAAAAACTGACCCTGCTGCTGGTAATTCTGAGCTATCTGCGCAAGCCTTGACATCTCTTCCTTTTCTTTTTCACTCATCTTCAGGCCTCTTTCTTAACAGCAACTATCCTTATTTTATCTCTCTTTAACCCATTGTTGCTGCCTATCAAGCTATATACACGTTCTCTGGCCATCTTCTCACTTGCCGCATCTACAGATTTTGTAAACTTCCTGATTTGATCTTTAAATTGCATTTCTCCTTCTACAACAAACTTCATAAAACTCACCTTATAACCGTGCCTGGAGCTACATCCTTATCTACAGTCAATAGAGCTAAAGGCTGTGCATCAGCTGCAAGCAACATACCTTGCGATTCGTAACCTTTTATTACTTTTGGTTCAAGGTTTGCCAATACAATTATGCTCTTGCCTACCAATTCCTCCTCTTTATAATCCTTAGCCACCCCTGCAATCAACTGCCTTTTTTCAGAACCAATATCTACCATTATCCTCATCAGTTTATCAGTCCCTTCCAACCTCGAAGCACTCTCTATCCTGCCAACAATGAGTTCTATCTTTTTAAAATCTTCAAAACTTGCCATAAGTCCACCTATATCAAATCCAAAGCCTCACTGATACGCTGCATTTCAAACCCGCTGGTGTCTTCCCCAACAACACACCCGTTTGAATTTGCCACCATGCTTGTCCCAACAAACGTAACTCCCAAATTTGCGGTTCCAAAACTACCCTTTACTTTGAAAATTTTCTCTAACTCCTCCATCTCCCTGTCATCGCTATCATTATGTGCTAAAATTCCCTTATTCGTAACAACACAAACTGCACCAACTGTGGAGTAGCCTGCCACATCCCTAGCCACAACTTCGAGGCCCAGATAATCCTCTATCTCTTTAACTTCTTCCTCCTCAAACCTGGAATTTACTACTGCTGCATTATCATTCAGGAGTATGTTATTTCCGATTGCAGTAAACTTGCTTTTTGAGACATAGACATTCAGACCCAGTTTCTTAAGCTCACTCACTTCATCCTTAAATATAAGTTGCGGCACTACGATTCCACTTGAATTCATCGTAGAGAATATGCCTAACAAATTTGAACCGGCAATGCTGATCTCCCGTACCTCTGTTTTAAGGACTTCCTCGCAAGCCTTTTTGAACTTAGGGGGCATATCCTTCGGAATTATTGTAATCTTATCGCTGGTTCTTACAAATATCCCTATAAACTGATTCCCAAAATACGTTGCTTTAGAGAATTTCATTCCGTTCCTCTTCCTTTAGCCGGCTTTTTCTTTTCTTTCACTTCCTTCTTCTCTACTTTCCTTGTCTCTTTCTTCACTTCTGCCTTAACTTCCTTCTTCTGCTCGACCTTCACTTCCTTCTTCACTTCAATCTTTTCCTCTTTCTTAATCTCTTCCTTCTTCACTTCTGCCTTAACTTCTCCCTTCACTTTCTTTTTTGGCTTGGTATCCTTCTTCTCATCGGTCTTAGGTTCTTTAAATAAATCAGCTAAAATATTCCCTTTCTCATCCTTTGTCGTTACCACTTTAACGCTTCTTGGAGGTCTTTCCATTCCATATTCCCAAACTACGGAATTCAAATCGTTTGAAATCTTCACGTTTTCCTCCTCTACTTTACTGTGCCTAGCTAAAAAACGCCTTAATATCTCTACTGCCTTTATTGTCCTCTCTCTCCTATTCTCCTCATATGCTCCTGATAAAGAAACAGTATAAACGTTTTCTGCCATTTGCTCACCTAATTTTTAACTTTCTTACTCTCCAATTCCTTCTCCTTACATTCTGGGTCAGTTTCCTGTTGGTTTTAGCTATTATGAAAACAGGCAATCTCCTGTTCTGCTTTAATGCTTTCCCTAATCTCTCCTTTTTTATAGCTGTTTTCACTCTACTCATTTCCAAAACCCTTTCTCTTAATCTCAATCTTAGTTTCTTTTTTAGTTGTCAACTGTGTTAATAGGCTTACTACCTGCTCCTCAGTTATCTTTCCGCTTAAACGCTTGTTCTGGGCCAGGTAAGCCAATGTCGATACTACTTGGTTGTATAAATTCTTATTAGCATGGTACACGTTCATCATTCTTTCATATGCGCTTGGAGTTAACAGATACTTGAGCAAATTCCTTTTCTGGTGTTCAACCTGCTGTGCCTGCTGGATCTCTGCTATCCTCTCTTGAAGCTTTTTATTTTGCGCTGCCTCAAGTTCCTCCTCTCCCATCTCAACTACCTTTCTTTACTTCATGGGCTATATTATCCAAGAATGCTCTACCCTTGCTGGTTATTACTCTCCCTTTCTTCCCCTTTGCTATAAATCCCAACTTTTCAAGCTGCTGGAGTCCTTTTCTTATTATAGAGCCTCCTGCATCGGCATGATGCTCTCTTCCTACACTGTGTTCCTTCCTTCCACCGTAATAAACTCTTAATTTGCTTACACCTGTCGGTGTAAGGTAGATCTTTCTCAAGAGAGATGCGCATCTAATATACCAAAAATCCTTGCTCTCAGGAGCCCTTTCCTTATCAGTACCTGTTTTAACATACTTAACATACTCTGGAGGCTTGATTTCTCCAAGCTCTTTCAACTTCTCGACTGCCTTTTTGATTAAATCTTCTGCTCTCACATCGTAAACTGTTACCAAAACCTCACCCCAGAGGAAACCTTCTCTTATAGCCACAATTGCAAATATACTCTATAAACTTACTTTTAGACCTCAATCTTACCTTCAGGTTATAGCCATGAACCCAGATAGTATTGCATTTTTTGCAAAATCTTCTTTTTATTGCTTTCGGAAGCCTGAAATTATATCTTGTAACTAGCTTTTTAATAAGCTTTATGTATCGTTTACTCCTATCTTCGTGGTTTTTAAGCTCTTTTCTTGCCAAATCTAGCAATATTCCTATTCTCTCCTTTACTACCTGCCTTATCAAGCCCTTGCTCATCATATACCAACAATTTATTTAATAGCTTTATCTTAAAAACCCTGACATAAATGGTCCGAGCATATACCGTAGGTGCACTGATATTGTTCCTTACCCTAGCTCATGCTAGTCCTATTGCTCTTGAACAATTTATCTCAAATCACCTGAGCGAAAACGAAACTTTTGAGGTTTTGCAAACAATAGGTATCAGTCAAAAAGACTACTACCCAATCTCAATAAACAATGAAATTGACCTTATTGTTGCAGATGGGGAACCGTTTTCGCTTGTAAATGAACCTCAATTAATTGAAACCATTCTAACCCTTCATTACTCCAAAAATACAACAAGTACCCTGGCCAACCTAACTAAATTGAAAGAGCTGAGTTTA
>JACQQB010000071.1 GCA_016207225.1 Microcaldota archaeon
CAATTTTCCTTAAAAGCACAAGCTTCTTCCCGTGGTCTTTTAACTTTTTTAGGGCGGCTTCAGCTGTTTTCTTATCCGGGTTTCTTCTGGTTACGCATATAACGGGCAAACTAAGCTCCCTGCTCAAAAGCTCTATATCCACTATATTGAACCCACCCAATTTAATACTATTGATAAAAATAGCATGCAATTGATCCCTAAACCTAGACCTTTTAATCATGTTCAAGATTTTCCCAGTAGAGTCATTTCCGTCCCTCTCTATGCGTGTGCTCAGCACTCCTTCTACTAGGCTCTTCCTATAAATAACACCAACAATCAGCACTTCCGTATCCTTTTTAGCAAACGGAGAGTCGTCTATACCAATAACCCTTATTCCAGTTTTCATCCAGAATCATTTCTTCTTTTTAAAATGCCCCTTAAAGCTATCCACGTTCTCCTCAATCTCCTTCACTGCATCCTTGAGCACTGCAATCGGACTCTTACCATCAGTCCTAACAATCAAGACTGGGCTTGCAACTTGCGGATGCTCCAAGACATACGATGCAAACTCAACATGCTTATTGCTAAGCAAGGTGTCCCTCAGCAAATTCGGAAAACTATGATCTTCACCTACTAACTCCACTTCTATATAACTAGCCTCTTTCTTCTTTATGTTTAACTTCACTAAACCACCTCAAACTTATACTGCCGCGAGCTTTCTCCTCTCCATTTTGCCACAGTTACCACACTGTAAACTTGAACCCATGCTTAGCAATTCACCCCTACACTCAGAGCAAAATGCCTTAATAACTCCCAAATCGCTATCCTTTATACTTATATGTATAAAATCCTTTTTCATGTCCTCAACCCTAGCCTTTAGAATATCCCCTATCCTGACTTCTTCCTTAACGCTATTCACATAGCCCATCTTTATGTTCGATACATGCAACGTAACAAAATAACTGCTAAAAACCTGTCTACCGGTCTCATCATAGATCGGCTCCAGCTTAACCAACGCCACTGGCTCAAAGATCTCCTCAATCCTCCCATAAACAACGGTTCCAGGCCTTACGGTCTTTAGCCTATTGTTTGAGCTGATGACTATCTTCTTGTCAGTGCCTATGCTAACCTCGCCCGTTATATTGGCATATATCTTGCCATTTTCTGCATAGGTACCTTCTCCTGCCATATACTCTTCTTCAGTACCCAATAACATTCCAGGAAAAGCCATCATAAAACGCACTTCCAACAGCATACTATTCCAGTCTCATATTTAAATAGGTTTTTAGCCCTAAATCTAACGTATGGTTAAAAAACGCATGCTTGTAATCTGTGTCGACAGGGATAATGACCTCTATGAAAAGGCTAAAATAGCAGGGCCTATAATCGGCAGGGAAAATAACCTGCAATGTGCCACAAAGCTTGTTCTGGTAGACCCTGAGGAAACGGATTCAAACACGATGTTCGAAGCCATAAAAATTTATGATTCTTTAAACAATGAAAATGAAGTTGAAGTTGTCACTTTATCTGGTGATAAAAGACTAGGCTATTCTGCCGATAAAGAAATAAATGAGCAGCTGGAGCACATCCTCACAAATTTCCCAGCAGATTCCTGCATCCTTGTTTCTGACGGTGCATCAGATTCAGAAGTCATACCAATAGTCCAGTCCAGGATAAAAATAGAGTCAGTCAGGACCGTAGTAATGAAACAAGCAAAAGAACTGGAAAAAACATACTTTGTAATTCTTGAAAAGCTAAGGGAGCCTTATTACGCAAGAATAATCTTTGGTGTTCCGGCAATCCTACTGCTAATGTTTGCACTAAGCGAATACTTTGGCTATGGCTGGAAGCCTGTCGTTCTAGTCATAGGTCTCTACCTGCTCATAAAAGGCTTTGGCATAGAAGACAGAATATTGCATTATTTCTCAGATTTCAAGTTCTCCGTAGATAAAATTAATTTCCTGGCATACCTGTCTGCCGTTCCATTGATCATAATCTCCCTCTACCTGGGTTTTGACACTTACGTAAAAAACATCGATACTGAGCTAAACATAGTGAAAATAATAGCTCTCGTGATAAGAAACACACTCCTACTCCTACCTTGGGCAGGCATCCTGATCCTGTTGGGAAAAGGAATTGACATGTTCAGGGAGAACAGGAAATACGAGCTAGTTAACACGGGCTTAACTGCAATCAGCATAATCCTACTATGGCTTATATTCACGGAAGCAAGCGATTGGGTTCTTACCGATACCTCTTTCAGGGAATTCCTCCTGGTAATTCTGGGAAGCGTTGCCATCGCATTCATCTCGATAGAGGTGATGAAGAAGGTACGCATAAGCATTGCCAGCTCAATGAAACTGGAAAATAAGGAAGTTTTGAATGAAATGGGAGCCTATGTGGGCAAAGTAATAGGGGTTGACAGGAAAAACGGCCTGCTAGTGGTCCAAACAGGCTTTGGCCAGAAGGTAAATTTCGCAATAGACAGCATACTTAACATCGGAGAAAAAATACAGATTAAAAGATGAAACAATGGAAAAAAGCAAAATCCTGGTCATGGGTCTAGGATCAATCTTGCTATTAATACTAATAATTGTAACTCTTCTTCCAAAACCAACCCAACAAATAGAAGAAATAAAAGTAAACTGCACTGAAACAACACAATACTTTCTTTCTGAACTTCCTAACTCATTTAAAAGTTTTGGTGAAGGTTTAAAATGGTGTAATGAATGCGTAAATAAGAGCGGTATACCCTCTCGTGGCCTAGATACGGTTTTTTGCAATTACAGGACAAAAGATTCTGGAAAACCCTGCACTGATTCTACACAATGCGAAGGCAAGTGCCGAGGGGAAGATGAGAACTCCAAAATCGGGCAATGCAGTTCAAAATTAATAGACATAGGCTGCAACTACGAATTCTTCAATGGGGAATCCCTAAATGTATGCTATGATTGATTAGCTACTTTCCTTCTTTATCTCACTAATCAGACTATCCTTCTTCTTCCCTTCTTTTAATGCATGTTCTAAAACTTTAACGATATTACTTACAGGTATGATCTCAACTTTCTTCAACAACTCTTTAGTGACATAAACATCCTGTGCGTTTGACTCAGGAATTATCACTTTCTTGGCTCCTGCTTCCACTGCAGCCTCTATCTTTGCAGTTATGCCACCGACTGGCAACACCTCGCCCCTAACAGATAAGGAGCCTGTCATCGCCACACTCTGATCTATGGCTATTTCCTCCATCGCAGAAATTACTGCAACCGCTATAGATATGCTAGCACTATCTCCTTCTACCCCCTCATATGTTTGCAAGAATTGAATGTGTATGTCATAGAGAGAAACATCTTTTCCCATATGCTTCTTAATTATTGCAGACACGTTGGCAACGGCCTCCTTTGCTATCTTACCCAACTTACCAGTCGCTATCAGCCTACCTTCACTTTTAGAAGATGCGGGAGTAACCTCAGCTACGATTGGCAAAACCAGGCCAGACGCAGCATCACCCAAAACTGCAAGTCCATTAACCTTCCCTACGGCATAGCCAGTAGTAGCAAAAACACTATAGTCCCTTTTAACCTCAATGAGCTGCTGAGAGATTTGCTGCTCCAAAGTCCGGGCTATTTTTCTTGCTTTCAAAATATGCTCCCGGGTTACAAACTCTGCTTTTTCATCCTTAGCAATGTCCCCCGCCGCCCTAACAATTCCGCCCAGTTCACGAAGCTTTAAAGTCAGTTTATTCTTCCTGCCTCCTTTTCTTCTTGCCTCTTCAATTATCTCTTCAGCTGCCTCTTTCTCAAAATGCGGTATTTTTCCATCCTTAGTTACTTCCTGTGCAATAAACTGTACGAGCTTAGATCTATTCTCCTCATTATCCTCCATCGTATCATCCATGTATACCTCATATCCATAACCACGGATTCTTGACCTCAAGGCAGGGTGCATTTTTTGCACATCCACAACATTACCTGCTGCCACTAAAACAAAGTCACAAGGAACAGGTTCAGTCCTGACAATCGCTCCAGAGCTCATTTCACTCTGCCCAGTAATCGGGAATTTCTTTTCCTGCATGGCAGTCAGCAAATCCTGCTGTGACTTAGGAGTCAAAGTTGAAACCTCATCTAAAAATAAAACTCCCTTGTTTGACTTATGAATCATTCCACTCTCTATCCTTAAATGCGGTGGAGTTCCCAAACCGCCTGATTGGAGTGGATCGTGTTTACAATCCCCAAATAACGAACCTGCTTTGGCTCCAGTTGCATCGACGAACGGAGCCGAGTTTTTTCCAGTGTTATCAACTATCAATTTAGGTTCTACGGATTCGAAAGGGTTCATCCTTCTTGTTAAATTGGATGAGAAGAGCCAAGAAGCTGCAAAAATAAACAGTCCAAGAATCAATGCTGAAAAAATCCATTTATTCGTCTCATTCAAGAAGCCAGTGAAGGACAATACTAGCAAAAGAATAACTGGGATTAAAATTAAAAATGGCAAGGGTGAGCTACCGCGCATGCTTAACCTGGCCTTCATTCTTTCCTGCTCCACAATTTTTCTGCCATGGCCCGGCTCGTTTGCCTGGGTTATCCCCTTAGGGTATGTTGGAACAACTTTTATCAAAGGCTTATTCTCATCCATATTATTTGCATAGACTAAAATATCCTCCAACTCCTCAACAGGCATAAGCTCTGCCATTGCTTGTGCCAGCATTGACTTCCCTGTACCGGGGTTACCTATAAGCAGAATATTCCTTCTTTGTTTAGCCGCCTTCTTTATTATGTTGCATGCCTTTCCCTGTCCAACTATCCAGTCTATGAGCTTTGTCGGCACTTTAATTTCCTTAGTGTTTTTATAGTCTTTAGATATGTCCATTCTTTCGCCTTACAAAATAAACATCACATGTTATGCGCAATACTATTC
>JACQQB010000065.1 GCA_016207225.1 Microcaldota archaeon
ACCTATTGAAGGCCAACGGATTAAGTTCAGTGATATCTGCAAGTGATACGTTTAGAGCGGCGGCGATAGAGCAGACTGTTTTTCACGCAGAAAAGTTAGGTGTTAAGGTAATAAAACATGATTATGGTTCGGATCCTGCAGCAGTGGCGTTTGATGCCAGCAATCATGCAAAAGCCCATGGAATTGATGTTGTCCTTATAGATACTGCCGGGAGACAGGAAACAAACCTCAATTTGCTTGATGAGATGAGGAAAATAAATAGAGTAGTTAAACCAGATATCAAGATTTTTGTGGGTGAGAGCATTGCTGGGAATGCATTGGTTGAGCAGCTTAGGGTATTTCATCAGGCTTTGGTTTTAGATGGGGTTATTTTAACTAAATTGGACTGTGATACAAAGGGAGGAGTCATTTTGTCTATAACAAAAACACTGGGATTACCGATTTTATTTGTAGGTGATGGGCAGGTTTATGATAATTTGAAGGTTTTCGATTCAAAAAAATTATTAGAGAATTTATTTAGTTAGAGTTATTTAACGTCTTCTGCTAAAATGAGCCTCAATGGCATTAGAACCTACATCACGAAATGTAACTATAACACCTCTGGATCTACCGTAGCTTATCAATGATGCTTGATCTTTTTTCTCTAGGGAGTATTGGTTTGTTGCATAAAAGCTAGGGCCACCGGCACGAAACTCATCTATAGCAGTTTTAACTTCTGGATAGCCAGATAAACCCAAGATAATTCTTTGAGGTTTTGTTTTGGGAGTCACTGGACTTGGTTTTGGCTTTAGTTTTGGTTTGTAGGCTTGTGGCTTTGTGTAGGTAGTTTGTTGTTCTTGGGGGTTTTGTTCAAGCTTACGAATTAATTGCACTGCCCTCTCTAGCTCCACAATGAAATGCCTGTAGTCGCTTTTACCACGCTCAGTTCCACGGTTGTCAAGATGGTACCTGAAGATTGTGTATAAATCTTTAAGAAGCCCCCTTAATCTTGCAAAATCATCCGTAGTTCTTGCCACTGTCAATAAAGCGTTGATGTCATTTACTATTTCGGTAATGTGTCGGAATTTGGGCTCGCCTTTCGCTTCTTTGATTCTATTCATTACATCTATGGTCCTGTTGATAGTAGCATCGTAGTATCCGAATTTATTGCCTTCCCCCAACGAAGACCAGACTAGATTAACAATGGCTCTTATGTCTTCTAAATTTTTAGGAGTGGTTGGGATTTTCAAAGACTGGGATTGTGGCATAGATATTATTTGTCGAATAATCCATAAAAGGCTAACGATTGTTTTTAGCCGATGTATTGGAGGTTATCCTGTATTTCTACTCCAAGGATATTCTGTTCCAGGATGTATTTTACTTTCTCTGCAGAATAAGCAATCTTAATAAAGCGAGTATGACCTCTTTGACCTTTTCCAGAGTCGATCATTGTGATTAGGCCAAGCATCTCCAGATCATTCAGGTATTCCCTAAACCATCTGGCACTTCTAGGATCTTTTTGGAATTTTTTGGAATTAGTCACATAGCTTTCATAGACTTCGCCAGAAAGTAGGAAGTGTTCGGGGCCGTTTGTAAGTGTTTTGTATTTACTGCCATGCAGGTGCAGGTTGGCAATTGAATAAAGAACAAGTTGCTGGTGCTTTGGCAGTGTTGTGATTGCTTCTGCTGCAATGTCTTCATCAACGCTCCTTCTTGCAAGCTCAACGTGCTTGTCTATTACCCTGGTTCCGGAATTATCTTCCACGATTTCTGCAGCTTTAAGCAAAAGTTTTAAGGCGTAGCGCGCATCCCCTGTTTCTTGAGCCGCTATTGCTGCTGCCAGGCTTATTGCACTGTCATCAACAACATTTTCCTTAAAGCCGAGCTGAATTCTTTGTGCTAAAATTGAATTTAACTGTGTAGAATTGTAGGGTGAGAAGATGAGTTCAGTTTCACACAAGGCACTCTTGCTCCTTGGGTCAAGAGCATCCTTAAAGGAGAGTTTATTCGAGATGCCGATTATGGATATGCTCCCAGTCTTTAGGTCATCGTTGGACCTTGTTAGAGTGTATAAGCACTCATCCAGGTCTTTGATCATGTCTATTTCATCCAGAATGATTATCACATGCTTTCCGTCTTCTTCTATCCAGTCAAGAAGCTTTTCATAAAAATAAGAGACGCTTTGGCCTGATTTGGCAAATTTGGGCAATAGGTATTGTATGACCTTATACATTACCCTGTACCTTGAGTTATAGATCCTGCAATTCAGGTAGGATGTTTTTACATTGCTTTTCATTTCGGCTAATCTTTCCAAAACATACTTGGTGGAGGAAGTTTTACCAGTTCCAGTTTTCCCGTATAAAAATAAGTTCCTTGGCTTCTGATTCATCAGTGAAGGGGATAGGCAGCGCATTATTTTTTCAATTTCCTTCTCCCTGTGAGGTAAGTTCACTGGTAAGTAGTGAGGAGACAGGACATTCCTATCCCTGAAGATAGTGGGCTGCGCTAAAATATGTTCAAAGCTTTCTGGCAAAATGTTCACCTCAAAGTAGCATTATGGTTTGGGTAAAAAGAAATAAAAAGGCTCCTGTTTTTGGCGGAAAGAGTCTGAAAGAACTGAAAATAACGTCGTATTCCCCTAGTTGCTTACGGTGTTTTCCAGCTCTCTCGAAGCATTGAGAAGAAAATCATTCAGGCGATCTTTTGGGATAGTAGCACCTGCGGCTGCTTTATGCCCACCGCCAAAGCCAAAGTCAGAGCTAGAGTTTTTCATCAGTTTGCCCAAGTTGACCCCTAGCTCGACAAGTTCTTTGGTAGCCCTTCCGGAAACTTTTATTTCGCCTAGCTCATCATAGGCAATTGCGATTATTGGCTTATTCCTGGCTTTAGTGCTGTACAGCATTCCTGCGATTATGCCTATGATGCCGTCAGGTATTATGTTCCTGCCGTCCAGGAAATAGAATCTACCCAAATCTTCCGTGTGGGTTAAGCCATAGGAGATTCCTTCACGCAATGATTTCCTATGCAGAGCCAGGAGGGTTTTTGCTTGTTCATATGCATCTTTATTATCAAGGCAGACACCGATGCCTATGTCGGCTCTGGAGTTTCTGCCACATGCGTTGATCAGAGTTGAGAATTCATTTCCATCGCTTAATTCTGTGCCTTTAGGCTGATTTAGCAGTGTATAAACTTCACCAAAAAGACCTGAGGAGGTTTTTCCAAGGCCTTTGGAATACAGGTGCTTGACCAGGCCTGTAACGAGTTTTTCTCTTTCAGCCATGGTTAAGTCGTAGTAAGTGAGCCATTTCTCATTTTCTTTTAGACGTATTCCGAGATCTTCCAGGAATTTTGTGCAATTTTCTTCATTTGCAGTTAAGCCTGGAATGTACGGGTCTAGGGAATAGGTAAGGAACCAGGTTAAAGGTCTTGAGACTCTGCCAAAAAGACTTAGGTCTCGGTCGCATTTGATGATTTTCTCTTTAACTGCTTTTTCTAGGATTTTGGAGTTTAAGCCACGCATTGGAGCTTGCATATCACCGATAGCACCCACAATTGCTAGATGGATAGTTTCTAGGTCTTGGAAAACGGAGTACGTAACGCCTGCTGAGCATATTTCAACACCACCGTCTATGCCAAACATGTGGGGGTTTACCTCAAACACGTTGCTTTTCTTCGCTGCAGTCTGATGGTGGTCCAGGATTACTATTTGTGCATCCAGCTTATCGATCAGTTCAGTGGAGGATGCACCCAAATCTACAAAAATAAGTTCCTTGGAATTGCCGATTTTGGCCAGTTCGCGGTCACTGACCTTCCTTATGGTTAGAGTGGAGTGGTTTTTGCCTAGCTTTTTAAGCCCGTAGCTAGCTACTGCAGTAGCTGTGATGCCATCACAATCGTAATGGCCTATGACTAAGGGCTCTTTGAACTGCTTTATTATCTCTTTTGCCTCTTCGCAGCGAGAGTAGAAGTCCATAAGGTTTTTTATTATGCTGTATTTATAAAACTAGAGAGGAGAGTACCAACAGCGGGGAATGGTTTATATATTTTTAAAGCCTTACTATAGGTAAGAATAGGTGTGGTTAGATGGTAAAACGTTCAAAAGGAAAGATGTCAAAAAGAAGCAGGTTGCTAAGAAACAGGACAGGAAAGGCAGTGGGAATTAGCCAGATTGTACAGACATTCAATGTTGGCGAGTCTGTTAAGATAGATATATGTTCAAGGTATGGGGGCAGCCCGCACCCAAGATACAGGGGAAGGCATGGGACCATTGTTGGAAAACGTGGTGATGCCTATGTCGTTCAGATAAGGGATTATACTGTGCTTAAAAGATTGATCATACCTCCTGTTCATTTACAAAGGTGAAAATAATGATAGGAAAGGAAACAGTTAACTCAAAACCTGCTACTTTGGCAGATGTTAAGGCAATATTGGAAAAAAGGAAAGCTGATGGGGAGCTGGGCTTCGAGCAGCAGGCTACCATGGATTATGCTGAGAAATTTGCCAAGCTATCGATTGAAAGTGCAGGTGCGTTGGGCCAGGAGTTGTCAAAGGTTGAGAAAATAAAGCCTGATGCAGTTGCCAAGATCGTGGATATGTTGCCCAAGAATGCCTCACAGTTGAATTTGATACTTTCAAAGGAGAGATATACATTAACAAAGGAAGAAACGACGGAAGTGCTTAACATTGTCGCAAAATATGCAGAGATGGAATAACTATGAATGGGATGGAGGAATACGGGGTTGTCCTAGACTATCTCCCGTATGGAAAGGCTACGGATACGAAGAGAGAGCCGATAGCTCAGTTAGTGGGCGGGGCTTATTTTACGCTACTGGAAGTCGTGCCTAGAGCTCAGACTACTTTTAACATTGGTGAAAAGATATATGTGGGAAAAGGTGTGCGGGACAAGGTAGACCACATAAAGGGAAGGATAAGCTATTACGAATTGACTTCTGCCTCTAAATCCGAACTTAAGAATGCATTAAAACTGATAGTTAAAGAAAGGGAGTCGCATTTCATAAGCTTCATAAACAAATGCGGTGCTGTAACCATAAGATTGCACCAGCTGGAGCTATTGCCCGGTATAGGTAAGAAGCACATGCTGGATATCCTTAATGAAAGGGAAAAGAAACCTTTTGAGAATTTTGAGGATTTGACGAAGCGCATAGCACTATTGCCTGACCCGATAAACATGGTGACTAGCAGGATAGAGGAAGAGTTGAAGGGAAGTTCTAAATACTACATTTTGACTAGGGCACCATATTTAAAGCAATAAATGCTTGAATATATTTTATGGAAGAAGAGCCCTTGCTTATGCTTTGGGTCAATGGAAGGACAAGAATGGAGGAGGAAGTGGCCAAAGTAGAGAAGCAGTTTGAATCTGATTTGAAAGAGCTAAACAAGAGACTGTCTAAGTTCCATGTAAAGAAAATCAAAAGCAAGGAGTACTGGTACGAGTTAAGTGCGAATGGGAAATGGATATATTTGGGAGCAGTGAAGAAAAAGGATCCGCAAATCCAGATTTTAAAAGAAATTTCAAAATTAGAGCAGACTAAGAAAATGGAAGTTGAAAAAGTAAGAAAGTGCGTAGTTAAGGAGTTGGGGGAGCATTTGATAATTAATTACAATGCGTACCAGCCGTTTGGGGAAGAGCTTATTCCTGTTTATGAAATATTGAAAACAGTTAAAGAAGCAATAAGCGGCAAGCCTTAGACTTTATCCGCAGGAGTATTCTTTCTTGCTGCTTCAGAAATGAGTTGAGGGTCTTTATAGTAAAGAGACATCACCTTGCCTATTGTTTCCATGTTTCTGGTGTTGTTTTTAAGGAGCCAGTCCAGGATTTGTTTTTTATCGTTTAGGTCTTTTTGAATTTCCTGTATGTTCATTCCGGTGTGAAGATTAAGCTCTTCCATTAGCCTGGAGCCTTCGTTGAGTTTTTCGAACTCATCGTTCCTGGCATGCCACCTGTAAATCGTGTTTAACGATAGTGTTTCACCGCCTGATGAAACTTCGCTTATCTCTAACATTCTCCTTAGGCCTTTCCTCCTATCCCTGTACATTACCAAAACCATGTGCAACGCCTGCAGCTCGCTTGGCGGTAAAAGGAATGGCGGTGAGGTCAGTCTACGGATTACTTGAGAAGCAGTATCTGCATGTATTGTGGAGTAAACTGCATGCCCGGTGTGCATGGCTTCGAATAGAACCTCTGCTTCCCTTCTCCTTCTTACTTCTCCCACTATAACCCTGTCAGGCCTCATTCTTAATGAGGAGAGCATCAATTCCAGCATTGATATGCCACCCTTTCCTTCAGGGTTTGGGTTTCTTGTCAATAAGGATACCCAGTTCCATTTCAGATAGGAAGGAAGAGTCAGTTCCCTCGTATCCTCGATTGTGATGGTCCTGCTTGAAGGAGGCATTAGTGCGCACAGGGTGTTGAGCATGCTTGTTTTGCCGCTTGCAGTGCCTCCTGCAACCAAGATGTTAAGTTCGTATTGAACAGAAAGCCATAGTAACGCAGCTGCATCCGTTGAGAGTGTATGAATTTTAGGGTCAATAAAATCAACTAATGACCACGGGTCTCGTGCAAACCTCCTTATTGTGATTGTGTTTCCAAATGTGGATATGGGGAATAAGGTTGCGGCAACCCTGTCTCCGCTTGCTAAATGAGTGTCCATTATTGGCTCCAGCAATGTGATTTCTCTTCCTGATTTCCTACCAATGCTAGTTGCGTAGTTATAAACCTCTTCCTCATCCTGCACCGTTAGATTAGTTTTAAGCCAGCCGAATTTTCTGTGATAGATTGAAACTGGTTGCTGGGAACTGTTGAGTGATATTTCCTCAAGCATGTCATCATTCATTAGAATGTCCAAGTTGCCCAAACCATACATTTTCTGGATTAGTATTGTTGTCAGCATATCCCTATCTTTTTTGTCTAGATCTGGCAACTCGCTTATCTTTTCATATGCAGCCTTGAAAAAACGGTCTTTGATCTGGCTACTTTTTCTTGGGTCTAGAAGTTCTTCACTTTCTATAGGTAGTTGCCTTGCAAGTTCAGTTTTTATATAGTCCAGATAAGCGCTGGTGTACGGACCTAGTGTAGGCAGGGAGATCTGATAAATTGGCTGGGTTTCATTTTTTACATCTACAATCGAAACATTGAACTTAACATCCCCAGAGGCAATTGAATAGGAGCTTATTTCCTTTCCTTTGATAGCGCTTAATTCCTCTCCCTCAAGCTTTTGCCTTAGTTTGATTATGGACTTGGAAAGCATGTTCAGTGGATAAAGAACTTCAACTATGCCTTTGGATTCAAGTGCTTTGGAAATTTTTTCTATAGTTAAAGCTGGAACGTTAAGGCTTTTGCTTAATGCATCAAGTTCTAGAGAGTTATTTTTTTCATTTACCAGTAACTCGCAAAGCTCATCAACTTTTGTTTTAAGCATAGAAATAGTTAGGTACGATAATATAAAAATCTACCATTTGTTTTAGGCGGTACTCAGATAATTTAAAAGTCCTACAACGAAAGTTTCATCTCCGCTTAATAACTCCTGGGTAAGTTTTGAGGCTACTTTTTTAGAAAGGGCCTTTTCAAGCTCTGTTGTTATTTCAGCCATTGTCCTCTTGTTGAAAGGTTCTGAACCGGCAAGTATATTCTGGTATGCCTTGGAGAGTATAGACCTGAGAGTTCTAACCGATGTTTGAGACAGATTGGATAGCTTCATTGTTGAGATTACTCCGTAGAGTAAAATCAAGTCTCTTTTATTTATGCTGTCAAGAAGCTTTTCCAATCGTTTGAATTCTTTTGGTGAAAAATGGTTGGACCTTGCTGCAAGTAGAACTTTTCTTGTGAATTCAATCCTTTCTTGTGTTGGTGTAAGTCTTTTTATTACTCTTTTGAAAAGTGCTGAGGACATGGAGTTATTTATGTGTGGAGAATAAAAATCTTGCCTAAAGCTTTTATCAAATGAGCGACATTAGAGTTTATAAGTTTGATAGATAAATCTTCTCCATGAAGTGGTATATTGGAACCATGGCAAAAGGCTTGGTCTTACTGATGTTATGGGCAGTGACATCTAATTTTGCAGGGGCTTACGTTTATCCAACATTTTCTATAAATTATGTTACTGAGGCTGGTTTTAGAGAATTGGGCTATTTGGTCTTGGAAATCCTTGCTATCGTTATTGCTTCGGCATACGTGGGTTACGAGATATTTAAAGCAAAAGGTTTGCAGCAGGAGGCAGTTTTGAACGTTTTAGCTATTATGATTGTGTATGAGATAGTTAACTTCTTAGTAATGCCAGCAATTTTAGGCAGGGGAATCGTGCTAGTAACTGGCTCGTTTGTGACTGTTGGTGAAGTAATAGTAGCATCTGCGGTTGCATTCATAACCTTTAACCTGAAAACAAAGCTGGAATAGAGCATTCTCCGTTTTGATATTTTTAAGTGGATTTAATGCGAATAAGAGTGATTTTAGTAGAGCCTGAGTATGAGATAAACCTGGGGTATATAGCTAGGGTAATGGCTAATTTTGGCTTTGGGGATTTGGTCATAGTTAAACCTAAGATGAAGATTGGAAGGAAAGCACGAATGTTTGCAAAGCATGGTTATCATGTTTTAAAAAATGCAAAAAAAGTAAATAGATTGAATGAAGCAGTTAAGGATTGCGATTTGATAGTAGGGACGAGTGGTAAAGTTAACAGTGATCGGGAGGCTTTGAGGAATCCTTTGTCTATCAGAATGTTTGCTAAAAAGATAAGTAAGCATAGTGGCAAGATAGCTTTGCTTATTGGCAGGGAAGGGATGGGGTTGAATAGGAGAGAGATTGAAACTTGCGATTTCATTGTCACAATACCAGCCTATGATAAGTACCCGATACTGAATGTTTCACATGCTTTGGCGATACTTTTGTATGAGATTGCGCAGGCTGATAGGAAAGGTATGCTAACACTAAGAAAAATAGCTAGAAGAGAGGAAAGGGAGGAGTTGTTTAAGACGTTTGATAGCATAGTTGGAAGCTATTCTAAAGGTTTGAGAAATGCAGATAAGATAAAATTAGTTTTGAGGAGGATAATAGGCAGGTCAATGCCTACAGAAATAGAGATAAAAGCAATGCTAGCTATAGTAAAAAGAATGAAAAATAGCTTGAACTAGCGCTTTCTAGATTTTACAATTTTAACTTTTGTAGGAGTTAGTAAAATTTTCTCATTGTCGATTCTTGCTATGTCTCCATTAAGCCTCACTATGAACTCTTTTAACTCGGAGACTATTGTTTTTAGCTTGGATGTATTTCGGGACATTGGAGAAACATTGAGTAGAATAATATTCTTATTCTTCAATTCATCTTCAATTACCTTTAGATCAGCTTCGCTTTCTAATGCAACTGGCTTAACATAGAAGTCTGCCGCCTGATGCAATACATCAACATCCTCTAATTCAAAAGTGTCCATCCATTTCTCGATGTCCATATCTTTGCTGAGACCTAATGCTTTTGATAATTTTTGGAGAAAACCCATATCTCCTCACCCCTGAGTAATACAATCTTGTTTAACTATTACACAAAGAATTATTAAAGCTTTCCATGCACCGAAAAACCAGCCGTATTATACGAGGAGCTTTAGCTATATGCGTTGTCTGGTTATTGTATGGTCCAAAAGTAGATTTTAAGCTGTTTTTATCCTGCAAGAGTCACAATTGTAGATTCTACGTGAGGTTAAATATAGCGAGGAGAGAATTAGAAAAAAGGAAAGTATTGAGATTTCAATTCTGTGCTCCAAAAGAAAGATTATTCCTGCTGCCCCTAAAAAGCTGAATAATGAGCCAACGCACAACGCACATGTTGCACCAGTGAATATTGCACCGATTATGCTTGAAAAAAAGGCAGTGAATCCAGTAGTTATTTCCTTAGTTTTCCCGCCAAGATTTCTTTTAAATGCATATACCTGCATTGAGATTAGAATTCCTATAAGGATTGATAGAAGGAACATGAAGATTAAGCCGTAAGCATTTGATGTTGCGAGGAATATTTCCAGATTATTTCCAGGAATGGAGTAGATTGGGAGACCAACGTAAACTAGAAGCGTGATTATTGAGGCTACTCCGGCTAGCAAGTAATATTTTTTCTTTTCAAAGACTAGCTTGAATGATTCATAGATAACATTGGGGATGTTTTGGATTGCAGAAGCCCTTATCATGGGTGTTATTTGCATTTTGGAGTTTAAAAAGTTAGCTAACCTATAGCAAGAAACCTGCTGCATGAAAGCAGCAGATGAGTTGCGTGCCAAAACTCCCCGAAGGCCTTTGGCATTGGCATGCTACCCCTTCCCAGCCCTTTTAAACCCTCTTTCTGTAACCCTTATGGAGAGTCAATGGAAGAAGAGATCAGAGCCTACAGGTTCAGGCTCTACCCAAGCAAAGACCAAACAATCTTACTCAACCAGAAGCTAAATCTGTGTAAACAACTTTACAACACACTACTGGAAAAATGCAAAAACAGCTACAAGGAATCCAGCATTTCCCTGTGCAGCAGACATGAAATGAACAGAATAATAAATAATCTGAAAACCAACAAACCAGAGTTTAGAACAGTATATTCCCAATCATTGCAGGATGCAAGAGACAGGGTGCTCAGGGCATTCACCAACTTCTTCAGGAGAGTTAAAGAGAAAAAGAAAGGCAAGAAAATCAAGGCAGGCTTCCCAAGGTTCAAGAAATTCTACAAGAGCATTACCTACCCGCAGAACAATGGCTCCTTTGAAATAAAGAATGGCAAAACCCTACACATTGCAAAAGTAGGCAACATTCCAATAGTGAAGCACAGGGAAATAGATGGAACAATAAAAACACTCACTCTGAAAAGAACCCAAAGTGGAAAATGGCATGCAATCTTCACATCCATCCTCCCCAAGAAAGTAATTATACAGTCAAGACCGCTTAACCGCACAGGCATAGATGTGGGAATAGAGAGCTTTGCAACCCTAAGCAACGGAACAAAAATACAAAACCCAAGACATCTGCTCAACTCAGAAAAGAAGCTCAAAAAACTCCAAAGAAAACTATCAAGAAAGAAACCAGGCTCCAAGAACAGAAGAAAAGCAAAGCTAAAAGTTGC
>JACQQB010000064.1 GCA_016207225.1 Microcaldota archaeon
GCACTAGGAAGCTTTCCTTCTACTCTTTTTATCTGTCTTTTAACCTCTTTCCCAATCACACTCTGCAAGTCCCGCACAATCAACGGATAAGGGTGGGGACCTACAGCAGAACCCAATAAATAATAAGTAGTACCAACGTTTGAAATCCAGTCTCTTATTGCCTCATTTATGGCATCCTTCAAAGTTCTGGAGCCTGAGTTAACCGGTCTTACCTCCGCCCCTAATAAACGCATCCTCAAAACATTCAAGCTCTGTCTTTCTGCATCCACTGACCCCATATAAACAACGCATTCCAAGCCTAGCATCGCACATGCAGCAGCAGTCGCCACACCATGCATTCCAGCACCTGTCTCTGCAATTATCCTCTTCTTTCCCATATACTTGGCAAGCAAAGCCTGCCCTACCGTATTGTTTATCTTGTGTGCTCCAACATGTGCCATGTCCTCCCTTTTAAGATAGATTCTGGCTCCGCCTATCCTCTCGCTCAGGTTTTTAGCATAATAAAGAGGTGTTGGCCTGCCTGCAAAATCCTTCAACAAGTACTTTAACTCTTCTTGAAATTTTCTATTCTTCTTATTCTTATTGTAAGCTTCTTCAAGTTCATTAAGAACAGGCATCAAAACTTCAGGTACAAACTTACCGCCAAATGTACCATACCTACCTTTCTTGTCCGGATATTTAGTCACAATATCTACCGAATAACTAGTGAACCACTATGGATTTAAAAGTATGTATTTATCGATTTTTTAACTCACGTAGTTATTTTATCCTCTACTGCCAATATCTGTTTATGTTAATCGGCTTGATAGGAAAGCCCAATGCTGGCAAATCCACATTTTTCTCAGCTTCAACTTTGGTAGACGTAGCAATAGCGAACTACCCTTTCACCACAATAGAGCCAAATAAAGGCATTACTTATGTTAGGGTGAACTGTGCCTGCAAAGAGCTCAAAGTTACATGCAAGCCAAACAATTCTAAGTGTGAAAATGGCATAAGGCTCATTCCAATTGCAACTTTGGATGTGGCAGGCTTGGTGCCTGGAGCACACACTGGAAAGGGTTTAGGCAATAAGTTTTTGGATGATTTAAGGAATGCCGATGCACTAATTCAAGTTGTAGATGTTTCTGGCACTACTGATGAAGAAGGGAAAGAAAGTACTTCCTATGACCCTGCCAAAGAAATAGTCTTTTTGGAAAATGAAATAGTGGAATGGACGGCAGGTATAATCCGCAGAGCATGGAGCAAGGTTAAAGGTGGTAATCGCGAGAGTTTAATTAGTCTGTTGACAGGTCTAGGCATAAAAAAAGAGCATGTGGAAATAGCAATAAACCAGTCCTATCTGACCAGTGAGAATATCAACTGGAGTGATGGGGATATACTCTTATTCTCAAAAAAAATCAGGGAAATAGCCAAGCCAATAATAATTGCAGCAAACAAGGTTGATCTACCAAAATCTCAAGAGAACATTGAAAAACTGAGGAAAGACTTTCCTAACAAAATAATCTATCCCTGCTATGCAGAAGGGGAGCTAGCCTTAAGGAAAGCTAATGAAAAAAAACTTATTAGGTATACTCCTGGTGATCCAGATTTTGAAGTTATTGATAAATCCATGGCTGAAAAACAAGTTATGGCTCTGGGGTTCATAAGAAACCTCATGAAAAGGTATGGCAGTACCGGCGTACAGGAAGTCATCAACAACGCTGTTTTCAAGCAGCTTAACCTAATCGTGGTCTATCCTGTTGAAGATGAAAATAAGTATACCAACAACTTTGGTGCTGTTTTACCTGATGCTCACCTGATACAGCAGGGCTCCACTGCCTTAGACCTTGCTGCAAAGATTCACTCTGACCTAGCAAAACATTTTATATTTGCTGTTGACGCTAAAAATAAAATGCGGGTTGGTAAGGATTATAAACTAAAGAATGGAGATGTAATTAAAATAATAGCTGGAAAAGGAGAGTAGGTGTTACTATGGAATCAGACAAAGCAAAACTGGCAGTAGCAGGCATGATAATTATAGTTCTTTTAATCGGAATATACTGGCTTTCATCTCCACAAAAAACAAATCCACTGGTTGCACTCAACCTAACCAAAAAAATACAGGGACTTGACAGCTATACAATGATAACTGCAGGTAAAATTGAAATAAACGTTACTCGGGGAGAAGGGGTCAACGGCTCAATAGATTCAATTGCAAGGGTATTCAAAAATAAAGAAACTGCAAGGATTGATACCGTAATAGTTTTCAAAACTGGTATAGTGGAGAGTAGAACTTATTTCTTGGGTAATGAAACTTACTTATGTGCACAAACTGAGGAATGGAGTTGCATAAGGGCAGAAAGTGATCCAGAAGCTAAGAAAGCTGCCGATAACCTTAAATTAAAGGTTCTAGGCTCACCAATAATCGCGCAAGCCTATGAAAGTATGTTTAACGACGGCTCATTGGTCTTTTTGGATGGTGCAGTTGAGAAGAGTGTAGAAGGACGGAACTGCTATCAGCTTGAATCTACAGTTAACTTTGCTAAATTAAGCGAGGGAAACAGGAATTCGTTAGAACTAGCCAAGGATACCCAAACTTACTACTCGACTCAATGCATTGATAAGGACTTAGGGGCCATAGTCTCTTCCTATGCCTATATTGTGAGGGAAAATACCACTGTTGGCATAACAACCTTGTTAAGGGGAATAAACATAACTTCTGAATTTGCAAACAGCACATTCCAGCTTCCGGCAGAGGCCACGAGCGCTTACGGGGCAGGCTTATGTACTGGAAACAACAGAACTGCTTTGGATAAATGCTTTAGGGAGGAAGCATTCAACAATAAAGACACTAAGCTTTGTTATGATGTATTAAACCCAAGTCTCAGGGATGACTGTTTCCTTATATTATTGCCAATAACCAACGATGCAAAAATATGTGAGAATATAGCAAATGCCGAGGTAAAAGATGCATGCTATGTTGAAGCAGGGGCCTTGACAAAAGATTTAAAAATCTGCGAAGGCATATTAAATGCTACTTTGAGAGAGACATGTATCGGAATTATAA
>JACQQB010000066.1 GCA_016207225.1 Microcaldota archaeon
CAAAAAGGCATTGACGATGTAGCTCAGCATTACTTAGCAAAGAAAGGCGTAGTTGCAGTAAGAAGAGTGAAGAAAAGCGATATTGAGAAGCTAGCAAAGGCAACAGGCGCAAAAGTAGCAACAAGCCTGGAAGACTTAAGCATCTCTGACTTGGGGACTGCCGGAGCAGTCGAGGAAAGAAAAATCTCTGGCGAACAAATGGTCTTCGTAGAAAACTGCAAGGACCCAAAGAGCGTAACAATCTTTGCCCGCGGCGGTACTGAACATGTGGTAAGCGAGGTAGAGAGAGCAATCAAAGATGCAATAGGCGCAGTCTCAAGCGCAGTCGAGGATGGAAAATATGTAACCGGTGGAGGCAGCACTGAAATGCAGATAGCCACACAGCTAAGGAAATACGCAAGTGAAATAGGTGGAAGAGAACAGCTGGCTATCCAGGCATTTGCAGACGCACTCGAGGTTATACCAAAAACCCTGGCAGAAAGTGCCGGCATAGACGCAATAGACACTTTAGTTGCACTGAGAGCAAAACACAAGAAAACCGAAGGCAAATCTGAAGGCATAGATGTCTACGGCGGTAAAATAAGCAACATGGCTGAACTAGACGTAATAGAGCCAACCAAGGTAAAAAGACAAGCGATTTCAAGCGCAAGCGAAGCAACTGAGATGCTGCTAAGAATAGACGACATGATCAGTTCAAAAGGAAAAGGCGGAGGCATGCCAGGCGGTCCAGGAGGAATGGGCGGCATGGGCGGAATGGGTGGCCACGACATGGAGTAAGCTTACTCCATTTTTCTTTATTTTTTCTATTTTTCTATATTACACTATACAGCCAGCATGGCAAACCAATTGGCAAGAAAAAAGAAGCACCTGCATAAAAAGGCACACTCATCCTAAAGATTGCTTAGTCACTTATAAAACTATAAAAAAATGGAGGCCTAAGCCTCCTCATACAACTCTTCAAATCCCTTTGCTAGCTTCTCTTCCTTATCCTCCAATTCTTCCCCTTTCTTTGCTTTCTCTGCCACGACTTCTACGATAAGCTCAGCCAGCTTATCCAACTTTGCACCGTAGCGCTGATCCATTTTTTGTTTCACTTTCTCTTTCAACAACTCTACCTTGCCCCATTTTGATAGCGCTGTTGCATAATCCACTTCTCTGCAACCAGATTCACAGGTCATCTGCATTTGTGTTCCATACATTTTCTCACCTTCTACCGGATCTCCATATTGGATATCCAATATTGGTTATACAATATATCTTTATAAAGCTTTCGATTTACGAGTACAAAACATATAAATCCCCCAAAAGGCATATTCAAGTCATGGAAAAGCACACTTCAGTCTGCGACATGCGCGGGTACTTAACCTTCTTAATTTTGTGGATAGTCCGTAAGAAATCATTAAGCGGTGCAGAAATATCAGAAGAAATAGCAAAAAGAAAAGGATGCAAACCAAACCCCGGGACCATCTATCCAGCTTTGAAAGACCTAGTCAAAAAGAAAGCTTTGTCCATAAACTCTAAAAAAGGAAAAGAAAAGTGCTATTCCCTTACGCCACTGGGTAAAGAAGTTCTTGATTTTGCAACAAAATCCTTCTGTAAGATATTTTATGATGTCATGGCTCGCTAAGTGCTTGCAACCATTGTTAGCAAATCCCTTACTCCAGGGGCCAAGCCAAAAATACTTAACAACAACACTACATAGTTCTTCTCTTCCGCATTCTCCTCCTTCTCCAAAACTACAGTCGCAAGAGTTGCAAAAGCTACCTTAACTAAGAAGAATAACAACATACCATTCCCAGGTCCAAAAACCGCTTCACCTACGTCTCCTATTCCTCTCGATAAAACATGCTGCTCAAAAAATTGCTTATTCTCCAAACTGCTAAAAACATTAAGCACCACGTATGTTGCAGCCCCGTCTAAAGAGTGGGAAAAAACCACTATACTCGGGAAATAAGACTTTGCCTTAATGTGCTTAAGCACTACTAAACCAGTTCCCAAACCCACAAGTGCCAATGCCAAGACTAAAATCCCATATGAATAAAATTTGAATGCAGGAATAAGCAATATCAATTGTGAAAGCCAAAGCACGGTGCCAAACCAAGGCAAAAGGTCAAATCTTTTTATCTTGTGGAAAAAAATCACGCTTGCCAGAGTCAACAGGCCAACCACTATGTATATTCCCGGCGTCACTGTGAAATAACTATAGTCATAGACATGCGAATCTATTATTGTGCCCATCAACCCGAACAAATAATCCCTATAACCTCCTATCATCCCCCTATCCGTTATATCTGTGAGAACCCTTAGGGTAGACCCAAATAAAATAAAAGGCATGATGTACAGTACAAACTTTTCGTCTATTCTTATCCTCAATGTCCTTAACAATTTGAAAATCGCATATGCTGCAACTAGCGCTATTACTGCATAAACAACGGTATTAATCGTGTTATAACCGCTTCTTTGCCATATCGGGTCTATAAAATAAGTCTGAATTATGTCACTTGCCATAATCTAGTTGTAACCAGCAACTTTTTAATACTGGTTCACATATTTTAACTCGGTGATAGCATAAAAGTTCCATTCTTCATTCTTCCATACAGGATCTCCTCATCCATCAGCAGACCATTCCTTGGTATTGGAAACAACATTGCCATCATTCATCCTACCCTTAAAAATGATCTATCGATGCTTAAGAGCACGTATACTTCAGGCGAATACCTGATAGCAGCATTTCTCAACGCATTTTTACTCTCCTCTTTGCTATTCTCTTTAGTATTTGTCCTATCCATCGGAAAGTCTACAATGCAAACTTCTATCCAAAACGCACTTCTTCCAGGTGTCGCAGCTTTACTCCTCCTTTTTCTACTCTATCTATACTACCCACGGATCCAAGTTAAGAAAATAGTTGAAGAAATAGACAAAGACCTTGTTTTTGCATTGAAAGACCTCACGATCCAAATAATGTCTGGTGTAACCCTATTCGAGGCAATGAGAAATATTTCTAATGCAAATTACGGCAAGCTCTCCAAAGAATTCGAAATAGTCGTTAAAGACATAAACTCTGGAGAACCTCAGGAAAAAGCATTAGAGAAAATGGCCCTCAGGACAGAATCTGAATTCTTAAAGAGAATAACCTGGCAGATAATCTCTGTTTTAAAGTCAGGATCCAGTTTAAGAAATGCACTGGAAAGCATAACTACCAGTGTAAAACAACACCAAGCGAATCAAATTAAAACTTACATTCAAGAAATGAATCTTTGGACTCTATTATACGGTATAATCGGTGTAGCCATACCTAGCCTCGGAATAACTGTCATAGTCATCCTTTCTTCGATAAGCGGCATCAAAATTACAGAATTCACATTCTTCATCCTGCTTTTATTATGCTTCATTGCCGAACTGGTGATAATCCAGTATGTAAAGGTCAAAAGGCCGGCATTGCAAACAGAGTGAAACTATGGGTAAACTATTAAATTCAATTGGCGAACTCGCACCAAAAAAGACTAAAGATAAAATAGCATCGTTACTCGAATTCTCTAGCAGCAATGAAGACCCCAAGCACTGGCTGGGTAAAAAAATCACATATTCATTAATCATCTCAATACTGGTAATCGCAGTTTCCTTGCTCTTGAAGCTGAACATATTGTTTACCATACTTCTTTCAATTACATTCTTCTCAATAACCTTATTCACAAGCTACACCTTACTCTATTTCAGGGTAGAAGACAGGAAAAACCAGGTTGAAAGAACTCTACCCGACCTCTTACACTTAATAGCCTCAAACATAAGTGCAGGTGTTACCCCAATGGTTGCCTTGCGGATGGCAGCAAGAGATGAATTAGGCCCAATTTCAGATGAAATAAAATACGTAACTACCAGGTCAATGTCTCCAGAATCACTTTCTCAGATATTTGCCGAAATCTCCAAAAAAATAAAATCAAACACTCTTGAAAGAATAGTTGAGCTATTCGCAAGCAGCATAGTGGCAGGAGGAAATATAATCAGGCTACTGGACACCACAGCAGAGGATTTAAGGGAAACTCAAGAGCTAAAAAGACAACTTGTCTCAGGCACAAGTATGTACATAATTTTCATACTGTTTATGACAATTGTCGGGATGCCGATGCTGTTTTCCGTTTCCCTGCAATTTATAGAAATGCTGAATAAATTCCAAATAAAACAAACTGTAAACATAAGTCAGCAGATAGGCCTAGCAATAAATTCCCCGATATCTGCAGAATTCATCTACAACATTTCCCTAACAACTATCCTTATAACTTCACTCCTTGCAAGCATTTTCATATCTGTAATTCACAGCGGGAAAAGACTTAACGGACTTCGCTATGCCCCATTCATAATACTAGCCTCTTACATCTCATTTTTTTTCATGAGATTCTACGTATTAAAATTTCTATTTGGTTTTTAACATGTTCAAAAGACATACAATTAAGAAAGGCCAGACTACAGTAGAATTCCTAATAATCCTAGTCATAACCATGACAATCTTCACCACACTGGTATTTGTGGTAAACCAGCAACTAGAATCCCAGACAAATATTTTTAGGAGCACCCAGGCCCAAAACACCATAAATGCCATAATCTCTGCAGCAGAACTCACCTATTCCGAAGGAAGCGGCTCATCAAGGGCCATAACCATAACAATCCCTGACGGCATTGAACCCCAAAGAACTTACATAGATGAAAATTATGTCAACATAGCACTGTATATAGGGAATGACATAAGCGACATAAATGGTAAAAGCAGCGTAAAATTATTGGGAAGCCTGCCAAAAGAGGCGGGTACCTACACAATCAACGTAATCTCTAAAGAAGGGTATGTGGTAATAGGGGAAAGATCACTGGATGCAACCCCCACACTATTGGTTTTTCAGATGAAAAAAAATGAGCTTCAAAACAAATCCTTCAAACTGCAGAATAGAGGATCAGAAAGCTTTTCAATAATCTTGGATACTAAAGTACCTTCGTCACAAATCTCGATAACTACTGACAAAAGCTTTTTTACCCTAACTCCTAATGAAGACCAGACAGTCCTTGTAACTGCTGAAAGCAAGTCCTCTGGGCTTCACACTGGTTATATAGATGCAATAGGTAACTTTAATGAATCAATTAGGATTTATATACAGGTTGATGCACGTGACTAAAGGTCAAATTTCTACTGATTTGCTTATAATCACCATACTGTTCGCTTTGCTATTCCTATCAATGTTCGGGATATACCTAAATGCTCAAAGCATACTTTCAGAAAGAAAGACTATCCTAATTGCAAAGTCAATATCAGAGCAACTTGCAAGCTCAATAAATAATGCGGATATTGTTGGTAATGGGTATGAAGAGAAACTATTCCTGGAAAACACTGAAACTCCATTTACAATATCATTCCAAAATCACAGGGTCGAGGTTTTATGGCAAACTCCTTCTGGAAATTCCAGCCATTCCTCTGCCGTATCAACTAACTCAGTAACTTTAACCAAAAACATTACTTCAAATTCAGTGGTCACAGTGAAAAATACTGATGGTGTAATCTATGTTTCATAAAGGGCAAATCTATTCAATCGATTTAGTGTTCGCATTCTCTATCCTAACACTCCTGCTAATTACAGTTATCTACTACCAAAACTATTTCGTAATAAATATAGATGAGAATGAAAAAAGTAGCGACATTCACAGAATAGCAAACAACGTGGCTGCTAAGCTTATCCTATCTCCTGGAGAACCTAGCAACTGGTCTACTCTGGACAGCTCAAGCATAGGCATTGCCAAAGACCGCAATATTCTAGATGAAAATAAACTGACAACACTCCTTAACCTGCTGAATAGCTCAGACGGCTATGAAAAAGGAAAAGAGGCACTAGGCGTTTTTGCCGAGAATTCCAATTTGGAATATCATATAACAATTGAAGGTGAAGGCCTAAAATACACAGTTGGGAAAGAAAAAAATAGCTCAATAGCTTCCTCCTCTTCCAGATATGCGGTTCTAAACGATAAAACAATCAAAGCTACGGTGGTAATATGGGAAAGAACCTAAAAGGCTTCATTTTCACGTTCGATGCGCTGCTAGCAGTAATAATAGCGACAATCTTTCTAACCTATCTACTCTCTTTCCAAATGCCACGCCCAACTATTCCAGCCAAAGGACAACTAGCTGAAGACATACTGACAATTTACGAGAAGCACTCACTCTCCACTCAGGAAATCAGAAGCTTATTCCTAACTTCTAACTCATGCGGTTCCTTCGCACTCTATGACTCCTCTGATAAAATTCTGGATAACACTACAATATGCAACTGCTCCCAAAACACAGAAGTCAGGAAAAGGAGCATCGTCCGTACCATAAACAATACATTCGAAGGAAATCTTGCCGAGGTTAAAATATGCTAAAAATGAAAAAAGGCTTTGTATTTGCAATAATGTTCCTGCTTTTCTTCACGCTATTCCTTTCTTTCTCCATCTTTTACAGCCAATTAAAAAAAGAAGCAAAACCACAAACCCTTGGTTTTATTCTAGATGACATCAGGGATGACATCACCAAACTTTACGGAACCAAAACACTAGTGAGAAAGTATGGTAACTACACCGAAGTAACGTTTGTAGATTCTCTTCCAAACACCATAAACTCTACAGACCAGGGGCTGGAAGATTATAACAAATTCCTCAAAACCACCTATAACTCAAAAACAAACAACAACATTACTCTTAACTCCATAACCCCTGTCACAATCGTAAATCCTTTTGGTTTGGAATACAGGCATGACTCATTAAAAAAGAACAAAGTTTCAATAACAAGCAGACAGCCAATCGGTGCATATCTCATTCAAGTAAGGCTCCCGTCCAGCTGCGATTTCTTCTGCAGGCTGAATACACAAACAAACTGGGATTGGGCAGATGATGGTATCTATGTGGTTCTAGACATAAGAGATCCTGATAATAATGCCTTATTAGTCCAAGGCAACACATCTGGCTTTATCAACAAATCCTCAAGCATAGACCTAAGCTTAGGTTCAGGTTCATACCATCTGGACGTGTTTGATTCCTTAAACCAAGAAGTCTCAAGCCTAAATATCAACAGCAACATCAGCATTTACTATATTTCCACACCAGCAACTACTGTTTCCATGCCTGTAGATCTGGAAATAAATGATGTTAAACTAAAAGAACTAGTCATATCCAAAAATTAGCCCTACTGGCATTCACCTACCAAGCTGGTCTCTCCTGTAAATGTGAACTGCCTATTCGTTGAAGGGTCCAGGTATGTCATACTCACTTTATACTCATACTGTCTGCCCGTATTGCATGGCTCTATCCCTGTAATGTTAACATTTGCCTCATTACCGCGTGCTAAAGTTATACTTGAGGGACTAAGTTGTCCAGCATCGTTCAGCCTAATTGAGGTAACTCTTACTAAAAATGGCTTGTTGTTCCTAATCGTAAGCTCCGCCGCGTCACCGCCTATCCTGTAATTTGGTTTTATGCCTATTGCCGGGGCAACGCTATTCCAATAAACCTCACTCTGCGCTCTCGTAACTCCACCACTTATACCTTGGAATCCACCCAAAACACCCACAACTATCAAAGCTATTATTACGACGACTGCTAAAATTATTAGGTATTCTGTAGCTGCCTGTCCCTTCCTCATCCATACCACACATTAGGATTTATTCTAATCATTTATAAATCTTTTTTTAAATTTCGGTATACATTAATGTTATCATGTCACCAATTCAAACGCAAAAATCAACATTTGCACAAGAAATCCTAGCAACCATAAGAAAAATCCATCTTCTATCTCTTGACCAAAAGCTCTTTCGCTCTGCCTAACGTAATGTTCTTCTCCTTGACCAAGCGTTCAGCTATTCTATCAACTTCATTCCCCTTTGCTCCAGCAATAACCGCTATATTCCTGGCATGCAACTCCATATGCCCGCGCTGTATTCCCTCTGTTGACAAAGCATAGATGGCTGCAAAATTCTGTGCCAACCCAACACTCGCCATAACCTCACTTAACTCTCTTGCGGTTTTTACTCCCAAAATCCTCAAACCAATCTTAGAAATCGGATTCACGCTTATAGAACCGCCAACAATCCCCACTGCTATAGGCAATTCTATACTACCTTTCAGGTCTCCATCTTTAGTTTTTTCCCATCTAGTTAATGGTTTATATCCATCCATGCTTGCATAGGCATGAGCACCTGCTTCCAATGCTCGCGTATCATTCCCTGTCGCAGTAGCAACAGCGATTATACCATTCATTATCCCCTTATTGTGGGTTGCACACCTGTAAATATCGTTTTTTGCAAACTCATATGCATCCAAAATATTCTCAACTGCAGTTTCACCTATTATTTTTTTCGGAAATATCGCTTCTGACCTGGCCACTCTATGGGTTGCCAAGTTGGACAATATCCTAAGTCTTACGGTTCCCCCTACCAACTCTTCAAAATAGGGCGTCAGGCCTTCACACATTGTGTTTACCTTATTTGCTCCAAGTGCATTACTGACATTCACCAACAAATGCACAATGACCATAATCCCTCTTGCAGTTTTTACACTTCTGGCCTCAACATCTACAGCTCCGCCCCCATACTTCTTCAAACTAGGGTCAATTTCATTAGCTATACTAACTATTTCGGCTTTCTTCTCAATAATTTTCTTGATTGCTGATTCTGCATTCCCAACATTCAATATCTGAATCTGGCCTATCATTATGGGCTCATCGCTACTTGCCTTAAAACCATATTTTTCTCTTGCGATTTTTGCTGCGTTGCTTGCCGCAGCAACTATGCTCGGCTCTTCAATAACCATAGGTACCAAATAATCCTTTCCGTTGATTAGAAAACTAGTAGCAATTCCAAAAGGCAGCTGGCTTGTACCGATCACATTCTCAATCATCTTGTCTGCTATTTCTAATTTCAAAGCCCCCTCTTTCTTCAACAACTTTAACTCCTCTTCACTTAAGCCGGCAAACTCCTTAACCAACTTTAATTTCTCATCCATGCTTAGCCTATAAAAACCAAATATCGCCGAAGTTTTCACCAAATCACTACTCTCTAATCTGTCCATTACCAATACCTATGAATTTAGTCGTTGTCAATTCCCTTAATCCTACAGGTCCGCGGGCGTGCAATTTCTGTGTACTTATACCTACTTCTCCACCCATACCAAATACACTACCATCAGTCAGCCTTGTGCTAGCGTTCACATAAACCGCAGCACTATCCACACCTTTCACAAACATCTGTGCATTCTCCCGGTTTCTTGTAATTATCGAATCAGAGTGCTTGCTGCCATACTTATTTATATGGTCAATTGCTTCATTGACATCCTTGACAACCTTAATGCCTATTATCAAACTCAAGTATTCCGTATACCAGTCCTCTTCACCCGCTTTCTTTGCATCTATTATCTTTCTTGTTTTTTCATCGCCACGCATTTCCACATCCAACTTACTGAATTCTCTTGCTATTTCAGGCAAAAATTTACCCGCTATCTTTTCATGCACCAAAAGTTTCTCAGCGGCATTGCAAACACTAGGCCTCTGGCACTTCGCATTCATCGTAATTTTTTTAGCCATCTCCAAGTCTGCACTTTCATCCACAAACACATGGCAATTGCCAATTCCAGTTTCTATTACTGGAACTTTAGCGTTTTCAACGACTGATTTTATCAATCCTTCACCGCCCCTAGGGATAAGCACATCCACATACTCTCTCATACCCATCAGTATCTGGGAGGATTCATGCGTCATATCCTCAATTAACTGCACACTTCCTTCAGGCAGAGTATTCTGTGAGCTGTTAATTATCCTAACAATCTCTTTGTTTGAATTCAAGGCTTCCTTTCCTCCTCTTAAAATGACTGCGTTTCCCGCCTTTATACATAAGGAAACAGCCTCAATCGTTACATTCGGCCTTGCTTCGTAAATAAAGCCTATAACACCTAAAGGAACCCGAACTTTCTTAATTTCTAGCCCGTTTTTAAGCACAAATCTCTCTACTACTTCTCCTACAGGATCCCTTAAACTAGCCACATCTTTCAAATTCTTTATCATCCCACTAATTCGTTTTTCATTAAGCGTTAGCCTATCTGTTAAAGCTGTTCCAATCTTCTGACCCCATTCATCAACATCTTTCCTATTGGCTTTCAAAATAGAGTCTCTGTTACTTTCAATACTTCCAGCAATAGCTAGCAACGCTTTATTCTTATCCTTCTCAGTAAGCACGGCTAGCCTATAACTGGCTCCTCTTGCCTGTTTACCAATCTGAATTATCCTCTCCTTTAGACTCATAAGCATAATTCGGACTTTAGAATTTAAATAACTTCAATAGCTCCCTGGCTTTCTCCAATCCAGCTCCTTCCCTTATGATTTTTGGCTGGTTAGTCAAATCTACTATTGTCGAACCAATACCAAATCTACACTCCCCGCCATCCACTATGACTTTGACCTTTTTACTAACTTCCTGATTAAC
>JACQQB010000068.1 GCA_016207225.1 Microcaldota archaeon
ATGCCAGGCTATACCCATACAAGAATAGCGCAGCCAATAACTTTAGCTTTCTGGCTTTCCTCTTATGTTAAAGGCTTTGAGAGGGACGCCGAAAGATTGCAGGAACTCTACAACAGGATCAACCTCAATCCATTAGGTGCATGTGCTCTGGCTGGTACAACCTGGAACATAGACCGGGAACTAACTGCCGAATTCCTCGGCTTTAATGGTGTGCAGGTAAATGCTCTTGATGTTGTTAGCTCGAGAGGAGAATTCGAAGCCGAGCTGCTAAGCATCCTATCCATTCTGATGCTTCGCTTGAGCAGGATAGCAGAAGAGCTCATTCTATTCTCAAGCGCAGAATTTGGTTTTTTTGAATTGAGTGACCGCTATGCTACAGGCTCCTCAATAATGCCACAGAAGAAAAACCCGGATGCACTGGAGCTGATGCGTGCCCGCTGCGCCCGTATCTATGGTTATCTTATGCAAGTTCTGGCTACTGTTAAAAACCTAATCTCAGGCCACAATGCAGATACGCAGGAAACCAAGTATGCCATATTCATGGCAATAGACCATTCCAAGGCAAGCTTAGCCATCCTGAATGGCATAATAAAAACAACCAAAATAAACAAGGCTAGAATGCGCAATGCGCTGGAAAGAGACTTTGCATCTGCAACAGACCTTGCAGACTTGCTTGCCAAAAAAGGCATACCATTCAGGGAAGCACACTCGATTGCCGGTTCACTGGTCAAAAAATGCATAGCCAAGAAAATGAGCCTGAGCGAACTAACTCCAAACATGATTAAAGGGGTTAAACTAACTTCTGCCGAGATAAAATCCTCCACTGACCTGTTGAAAATTGTCCAGCAGAGAAGAACCGGCCCTGCACCTGAAAACTCCAGGAAAATGCTTCAGGAAAGCGAAAGGAAAATGCAGGAATCACAAAGCTCATTGTATGAAAGAAGGAAAAAAATAAAACAAGCTTTAAGGAAATTCGAGCAGGTTAAAAAGTCAATTTCCAGATAACCATTCATAACTCTCTTGAGTAAGTTGTTTAATTCTTGTCTAAGACTATTATCTGTCCTTTCATCCCAGGATGACCTGAGCCACAGAATACATTGCACATGAAATCATAAGTTGCAACTTCAAACGCAGTAAACTCCACTATCACTGTTGTGTTTGGGCCCAACTGCTCATTCACATTCAAGCCGGGAATTGAAAATCCATGTGTGACATCAATACTCTTAACTCTTATTCTTACTTTGTCCCCCTTATTTACTGTTATTGTTGAAGGAATGAACTCAAACTGTTTGGCAGTTATGTTGAACTCCTTAATGGCTTCAGCTGGCTTCGGCTTCTCAGGCACTGTTTGATTTTTTTCTGGCTCAGGCGTTGCACATGACTCTGATTCTACAAAACTCTTGCACTCATAACTAGTTGAAAGGTCACATTGGTAATTTGTTCTTTTCTGCTGGCCATCCAAACACTCGCTCCACTCGCCTGGAGAAGGGCATGTAGGGCATGTTTTTATCGTTGCTTCTTGCTTTTTTGGCTGCTCCTGTGTACAACCTGCTATTAAAAGTAGGAATACTAAAAAAATGCTAAGGCAGATTTTTTTCATCACAATATTCTATTACCCAGGTTATTAAATCTTTTCAGCTTGAGTTTTCACCAAGACTTTTGTTGATCAGCTGCTCTGCATTTTTATAAGCAAAATTTTCTTGCACTGAATGATCCAGCCTTCCTATAAATGCCCGTGCATATCTTACTAAGAATAACCCAACTTCAACATCATAATTCCATTCGGCATCTCCTCTGTCAGTGCCCCACATGACTCTGTCTGGGTGTTTCTCGATTAACTTTTTCCAGCGCTCAAGGTCTTTTTCAATCAAGGAATCAAAGTCCTTTTCCGCAGCTGCCAAAAATTCTTCTCTGCTTTTTCCCACATAGAGTGGAAAATGCTGGTAATATGAAGGATCACAGGTATAGTATATGTTCGGATATTTGTCCATTAGGTCATCGATATCCCCTTCAATCTCATCCCCATGAACGATAAAATCAATATCCGGATGCTGTTTCAAAACATTCTCAAAATTATCCTTATGTCCTTCCCCCGGATGCATGTATACCATAAGCTTGTGTTTTTTTACAACTGGGTAAATTTCCTGAAAGATCTGTGCATCAGGGGGAAAATCTTCTGCCTTCCTATTCCTTTCTCTAATATCATAAATCCCAATCTCACCGTATCCGCGGAACAATCCCGGATACTCATCAAGCATGTCGCTTAAAGCATTCGCCTCTGCAGTTGGCGGCACGTCATCTTTTCCTGGCGGCATGATGAATGGAGTGAATGATGTAGGATACTGCTGCATGGTTCGATTAGCTATCTCCAACAGCTGGGAAGGAATTTCTGGGTATACTGGAAAAAAAGCAAAATTCTTTATCGTGCCTTCATTCTTAAGAGTGCAGGCAATCTCACTCATCCTTACATTCCAACCAAGAAGTGCCCTAGGTCCACCAAACCTTCCTGGCGGTATCTCCCTATCCTCTCTCGGGTCAAAATCAGGTATGGCTGGTATATGCAAGTGTGTATCTGTCAAAGGACCTTTGTAATAAGAATCAGGATATTCCTGTTTTTCAATCACAGGGCAAGGGGAAGGTTCCATGGCAGCTTCAACATGCTGACGCAAAACCTTTTCCTTGAAACCAGGCTCCTCCTGTTCTCCTATATCTATTGGTAGAATATCTCTGATGGAAATCTCCTTCTCAATACATCCACTAACAAGTACAAGAGATATAAATAAAATATACAATGACTTGTTTCCCATATATCCACTACTTAATGTTCAAGCGTCCATCCAAAGGAACCTCCTGGTATTCCTGTGGTGTAAGCTCTCTCATATTCTTGAACTCAAACTCTTCCCTGTGTGTATTGTAATAGTCATAGAAACCATTAGAAACATCATAGACTTCTCCCTTATCCGGATTATAGACACGCTCTCTGCTTAAAATCGTGTCACTCCACTTCTGACTTATCCTGTCATAAGTCTCCTGCCTGGCTTCCCAGCCCTTAGTTATGATATCTGAAGTTTCACTCAGGGTGTTTGCTATATTCCTCTGGGCTTCTGCCTGGGCCCTTTGCTGGGCCTGGCAATTCTTAACATAAGGATCGCTCAGTTTTATTGACTCTGCAGTTTTTACTAATGTGGCTTCCAAAGAATCAAACTCATCCACCGGTGCGCTGATCATGTACAATGGCGTAGCAGCTGCAAAGCCTGCCACTGGGTAATATGTCACTACAACCAAGAACCTCCCCTTGGCAGCTATCCCGCCTTGGGTGAATGTTGCATAGTATGTTCCGCCATCGAAAGGTATCCCGCTCTGCGTATACAGGTTCGCTACATCCTGTGGCAGCGGCTGTCTGTCAATTATCTGCACATTGCTAATCTCAGGATAAAATGGGGCAATCTGTCTAACTAAATCCACAGTGCCTAAAGCCGGGAATGCTTCAGTTATGTATCTTTCTGAATCTACATTGGTAACCAGAGGTAATTGTGCTATCGTGTCTGCTCCTGGACAGACTGCGCCCAACTGCCTGCATGTTGCATAATACTCATCACTCTGCTGCTTTATGGCAGGGTCATAGTAAACAGGCCCGAGCTCAGTAAAAGCAATCATCTGCTTAACAGGATTTTGCGAGTCTCTTGCTATAACAGCTAAGCCTGCACAACTGCCAGCCGTGCCAATCTGCCAATTTGGTGGTGCTTGCAAAGTTACCTCACCGCCCTGGGACTGGTAACTGACTAAATTTACTGCTGCCGAAGCACTCTCTGGCTTAACTATCTTGTAGCTGGCAAGAATCTCCCTTAATTCGGGCTCCCTGGTATTAAAGTTAGCTGCAAGTGTCTCATAGCCAGCCAAGAATCCATTCCCATTCGGGTCCATAAAAGTTGTCAGAACTCCTTTGAATTTTTTATTATTCTGGTCACTGTAAGTAGCAACCACCTGTACCAAAGTCTTATCCGAATTGCTTGAGATGTTGACTACTGTAAAATCAGGATATTCCTGCTTTACCTGTCCTACTATGAAATTTGTTAATTGCAGTGCATTTATACTTCTGAATTCTCCTCCCAAAACCAATGGCCATATGATTACACTGGAATCTCCGTTATCCCCTTCTGCCAGCAAATACTGGTTGCTCACTATCTCAGATTTCCAGCCCTGCGGCAGGCACAATGAATAACCGTTCTTTGCATCATTCACCTGGTTAGGGCAAGTGTTGAGGAAAGATCCGGGAGTATTGATGTTGTTTAAGCCAGCGCAAACGCAGCCAAATACGAAAACAGAAAAAATAAGCAGTAGCAAGGTGTTTTTGAATTTTATCATCATTATGTTTATACTTTAACTTTTTATATGTTTATTCCCTTAATAGTCCAGTATATGTTCCAACAAAGTAGACCGTCGGCTTCTGTTACTCGTATATCTGAAGGAAAAAAACTAAATCATTTTCTGCCTGCCAATGATGGAATTGGGCTACATTATGAATTCTGGCTACCCAAATCCACACCAATGAAGAGGATTATGCTCTGCATCCCTGGTTATGATTCAAACACAAAATACTTTAAGGAATTTGCAATGTCAATGAACGCGCAAGGAATCGGTGTCTATTCTTTTGATTTGCGTGGCTTTGGAAAAAGTGAAGGCAAGGCAAGTGTTTCACAAAGTCTGAAAGACATCAAGCTGTTTGTCCGCTTTATCAAAGAAATGCACCCAGACTTGCCCTTCCATCTGCTAGGCCATAGTGTAGGCGCAGTTGCTTATGCAATGCAATACGCAATAGCAAACCCATCTGAAATCTCATCCCTCGTTCTTATAGCTCCGGCAACAAAAATCAAGTTTAAGATCTGGTTTAATCACCTGTTAAGGTCTCTTGGCATACCCTTGCAGTTCAAGGTGATTGACCCTGAAGCAGGAGACATAAAAATAAACAAGGATGGAAAGCCTGTCAGGTATTCCCCCTTCCATGTATTCGATATAGGGTTTAATTGCAATTTTCGTTCTTATGCAAGAGCTCCTCATATCGGGGTTCCTACTTTCATAGTCATGTCTGACGAAAGGCAAGATGTAATAATCCATGCTGATGACATACTTCGCTTTGCCAAAAGAGTACCCAACAAGGCAATAATGGGCTACAATGGGGCAGGCCATCTTGTCTTTACTAGCTTTTCCCCAAAAGTAAGCGATGTTTATGAAGAACAAAGACTGCAAGTTTATGCTGACATCTCTAAATGGATCAATGGACAGTAAGCTAATAAAAAAGGTACACTATATATTATATAGGTATATACATGCCTCCTCAAGTTAAAACAGGTGAATTACAAATTTTTGGTAACACTTCAGCAATCTCCAGTGGAATGGCTAGTCTTGAAATTGCAATGGGCAATATCCAAACTGAAATTACTCGCTTAAGGACTTTCAAGCAAAAACTCTATAGTCCAAAATCCCCATTTACTGCTAGCAATCTTGGGGAACTGCAGCCAATAAGGAATATAACTGAAAGCCAAATTCCAGTAATTCTTAAGTCTATAAGCAGCCTGCAAGTTCAAGCAGGTCAAATTCAGGAAAAGGCAAGGAGGGCCGGGGATAATGCAACAGCACAACAGGCCCAGGTTTTAATTGATAGGCTGAATGAACTTCACAACACACTCACTTTTCTAAGACATACTATTACTAATGAGTTAAAGAAAGCGGGCATTGAAATTGTAGGTATACGCAGAGAAACACCTTTCGGCTTTCGTATTATAGGCGGCAATATCCAGCCTGCTAAACTTCTAGATGGAGTTACTGAATCTCTCAGGTCCTATGCCAAGACACAAACCAGTCTCAATGCAATCTTGAGAGACATAAACAATATCCAAATACAATTCCAGACAGTTCAGGAGGCAAAAGTTAAGGTATTCTCAAAACCTGGCAAAATAACCATAATGGCTACAATCGGCGGTCGTCCTGCAGGCAACGTTGATATCAGAATATTCCGACCAGGGGTTGGGGCAATAACTGAAACATTACAAAATGGCGAAATCTCACTCTCTATATCCCCCCCAGGAGAATGGCGTGTAACCAGGGTTGGCAACTATAGGATAGAAAGTGGTGGAGTGGCGTTCACTGCCCAAGCGCCAAGCGTAGCATCAAGACAGACGACAGCTTCTGGAACAGCGGTTGCGAGCATAATCACTCTTCCTGAAAGAAGAAAGATTGGCAGTGAAATATGTCTCAAGCTTACTGACTCGCAGGACAATTTAATCAAGCAAGGAACAGCAGTAACTATCCTTGGCCCTGATGGCATATTGAAACTAAGAGTCGGCAGATTCGGACAGGTTGTGTTTACTCCAACTACAGCAGGCGATTACAGAATAGCTTCAGTGGAAGGCTATGGCAAAATCAAGACTGTAACCTATGTCGCAGGCAAAAAACCACGGATTAGTGACACTAAACTTGCATTTAACATATCTGACGCCCCCACACTGGCTTCCAGAGGTACAGTGCCAAGACCGAGGATTCCACCCAGTCCTGCTAGAGTAGATGAAGTTTCAGGAATGGTTCCGGCTAGGGCTAGAAAGCCAGTAGAGTTACAAGTAACAGGCAGCATAAAGTTTCTGGAAGATGAAGGAGTAATCTCTATTCAAATTGAAGCTAACCAGCCAATAGACCTAAAAGGCAAGAAAGTAAGGATACGAACACCTGACGGAACATACATTGAAGAAACAATCGGCAGGGGAAACAGGGTCAGCTTTACTCCTACTATAGGTGGAAAATACACAATAGACTCACTTCCAGACTATAACATAAACCATGATGCTACAATGGTGCCCTACACTGTCTTGGCAGGATCAAGATATGATAATGAGCGAAACCTTATCGTAATTCACTTTAGCAGAAAAGGCGAGGTTTTCGATGTTTCTGGTAAAAAAGTAACTGTGCTTGGGCCAAACAACACTACAATTCAGGGCAGGGTGGACAGCCACAACAACTTTTCTTTTACGCCACAATCTGGCGCATCCTACAGGCTCCTCTCTCTTGAAGGCCACTTCCCGCCACCAGCACCGCTAAGGCTACCTTCACAGGAAGTACTGGCTCAAAGAAAAGACTTTGAACTCAGAAGAGAAAGGTATGAAATTGTCCAGGAGCTTAAAATCCGCAGGAGCGAATTATGGCGTACATATCCTAACAACCCCGCACTAAGGGTCATGGCAAGCCAGGCCTATAATTCTGATTATTCACGATTGCAAAGGTTAAAGTCGCATGATGAGATAGTGTCCTTCAGGCCTACAAGCTTGGACAATGCCTCTACTCTTGCCCAGGCAATAAATGAAAAGCATAACAAGGCACTTGAAACAATCACCAGTTTATTCGGGAGTGACCAAAGTTCTGGTTCCACATTCTGGCAGCTAAGGGGAACAGCAAGCGCAGGCTCTGGTTTATACGGTGTTCTCTACAAAGTGATGAAGTCAGGAGACCTGAGTCTATACGATAAATTCATCAGCTTCATACGTTCGTATGCAACGGTTGCCAAAACACTAGAAAGCAAAAAAGACTCATTAGGTGACCAGTACAATGATATCCAATATCAACTGGCCACTGCTTACAGGGAAGCTGTAAGGGACATAAGTAAATTCGACCAAAGAAGGCTTGTTGCAATACAAGAAAGATTACCTGTATAAGCATTTCTAATCCAGATATGTTTTTATACCACTTTTTCAAATATAACTCAGCGACCAGTTATGCAACCCAGAGGACCTATCGCAAGAATAGGATCCCAGCAATTAAGCAGTATCGATCTAGCTAGACTCTCTGCTAGACCTTTAGACAACCTGGTACTGGCAGAGGGAATAGTGGGCTCGGAAAGTACAATGCGCCGCGCAAGGTCAGAAGGGCTGGAAGCTGAAAATGACCAGTTAAGGGAAACAATAGAAGCCCAGCGGCAAAGAATCCTCTCTCTGCAAAAAGCCCTGAGAAGCGGCTCAAAAATACACTCGTTCCTGATGCTAAGTGAAAAAATGCCCTCAATAGAGATTATCCACCACATCCTTAATGAAGTACAACTATGCATGGGCTCTGGCCAATACGTTGGAATACTGCGTTACATGGATGAAACAAAACTTAAGGTCCTAGCCTTTTCTGACACTAACCGCCTTAATACTACAGAAGAGATAAGAACTAAAATCCACGAGCTCCTGAACAGCATAGCACAGGAATCCTATGAAGCCAAGCAGACCCTCGCAGGACTTGTTCTACAGGATTCAACAACCATCCTAAGTCCTGAGATACTTGCCCTTGACAAATTCAACGGGGCTTTAAAAGAAACCGGCTTAGAGCCTGTTGCAAGCTTAGCTGTAAAAGAACCTATCGAAGCAAGTAATGGCAAACAAAAAGCATTCGCAGTGATAACTGTTTATAGGGTTGCAGAAGATAAGCCGGCTGGAATACTGACCAACAGGGACGTTGCAAATTTCGAGGAATATCTGGCATCTCCTGGAGTTGCGAATGTTATAAAATCAGCTGTTTTGCTAAAGCAGCTAAGGGATGAGTATGCCAAAAGGGCTCAAGCCCAAATGTCTGACCTTAACCTAGCCTCATTGCATCAACGCTCCCTTCTCCCTGCGCAATCTACTCATGCTGACGGAGTTGAAATATCCGCAATTACTAAGCCTACTATCAAGGTAGGCGGTGATATCTACTATTTTATGCAGGTTGGGGATATTACCAGGGTTTGGGTTATCGATGTCGTGGGAAAAAATGTCTCAGCCTCAATACTCGCAGGGCCGTTGCAAGTGTTACTGTATACCGCGAGCGAAATGAGAAAGGAGGATGGAAG
>JACQQB010000067.1 GCA_016207225.1 Microcaldota archaeon
CATTTATCCTAACAGGCTTTTAAATTTAATCAATGCTACGGTATTGAATATGCCTTCTCCCCCAATTGCGCTAAATCCAAGCCTATTTCTTCATGCTCCTCCTTTTCCCTGATCTCCATTATTGCACCAATAACCTTCAGTATTATGCTAGTCATTAGGAAAGAATAGAGTGCCACTGCAACCACTGCTATAACCTGTTTCCATACCTGCTCCGCATTTCCCATAAGCAAGCCGTTAGCTCCTGCTGGGTTTATCAGTGTACTCGCGAAGACTCCTGTCAATACGGCACCGGTTATGCCTCCAACCCCATGGCATGCAAACACATCTAACGTATCATCTATATGTGACCTTATTCTCCATGAGACTACAAGGTATGATGCAACTCCTGCCACTAACCCTATGATTATTGCTGCTGTATTGTCCACAAATCCTGATGCCGGGGTTATTGCAACCAAGCCTACTACGGCGCCTATGCACATGCCTATTAACGATGGTTTTCTGTTTATGATCCATGTTAAGGCCATCCAGGTAAGAGCGGCTGTTGCCGCAGCCGTGTTCGTGACTACAAAAGCACTTGCAGCTAAACCACCGGCACCCAACGCACTACCTGCATTAAAACCGAACCATCCAAACCAGAGTAAAGCAGTTCCTAGGACTACAAGCGGTACATTCGAAGGCCTGTCATCCCCGCTTTGGAAGTCCTTCCTTCTGCCAATAAGCCACGCACACGCAAGCGCAGAAACTCCTGCAGTGATATGCACGACCGTGCCTCCGGCAAAGTCAAGAACTCCCAAGTCCCTAAGCCAGCCTCCTATCCCCCAGACCCAGTGGGCTACAGGGTAATAAATAAGCAAACTCCACAGAATGACAAAAATCACAAACGCAGAGAATCTAAATCTTCCAACAAAAGCGCCTACTATCAGTGCAGGTGTGATTACTGCAAACTTGGCCTGGAAAATCATGAATGCCAAATGTGGTATTGTGGCAACATATTTCTCATAAGGCTCCAAGCCAACTCCATTTAGGAAAGCCCAATCCAAAGTTCCTACCAATCCACCATTTGGTGAGAATGCCAGTGAGTATCCTACTACTACCCACAACAGACTGGCAAGACATAAAATCACGAATGAATGCATAAGTAAAGAAAGTAGATTTTTATTATGGACCATACCCGCATAAAAAAATCCTAATCCAGGAGTCATAATCATAACAAGCGCAGCAGCGGCAAGGACCCATGCCGTATCCCCAGTATTCAATGTACTTTCAGCAGCAAAGGCAAGTGCAGAAAAAACAGAAAGGAACAAAAATAGTTTCATTATGGTTTTAGCCAGATGAATAAAATCACCCATTGAAAGGTTGTTTGTGAACATATAAATATATTTTTATACTTTTGCTAGTCAAATATCTATTAAAGCTACAAAAAATAGATATGTGTAGGAGAAAAATGACTAAAACATACTTTTGGTGGACATATGTTGGACGCTATGGACAGGAGAATTATCTCAGAACTTTGTCATCACTCCAAAGGCTCATACAGAAAACTAGCCAAGAAAATCGGGATCCATACTAGCACCCTCATCAGCAGAATCACACGCTTGGAGAAATTAGGCATAATTAAGGGATATACTGCAAAGATTGACTATGAAAAAGTAGGCTACAGTTTCTTGGCCATAGTCGAACTCCTAATACCAAAAAAACTAATCGAAATTCAGAACAAGTTAAAGTCCCTTTCAGGTGTATTCGGTGTATATGACGTTACTGGAGAAGCTGACTCCCTGCTCTTTATTGCGTGTGAAAATACCCGGGAATTCAACAGCATAATCAAAAAAATACATGAAATCCCAGGTGTAGAAAGAACCAATACACACGTGATACTGAACATAATCAAGGATTGGAGTGATTTTACTCCAGTTTAGTCCAGCAATGTGAACCCTTTTTCACTAAGTTTATTAACTTTCGCTGTCAATATTGATACCTGGATAACAAAGGTATGATCATGTCAAAAGACACAAAAGGATACTGTACTAAATTCTTTTCGGCATTATCCAACAGGCTAAGAATCGGGATCCTGCAGTCTCTTCTAAGGAAAGAGAAAACAGTCTCAGAACTAACAAACGACCTTAAAAAAGAAAGAACACTCATCTCCCATAACTTAGCAGATCTATTACAAGTTAATCTCATTTATTTCAAAAAACGTAAACAAGAGAGAGTTTACTACCATAATAAAAAAATTGTCCCACCCCTATTCTTCTTATTGGAGAATTTCATGTGTACTGGCTGCTCACTCAAGTCTACTTGCAGGGTTATGAGAAAACAGGACCTTGACAGACTTGCAATAGAAGCTGCGAACCTTAAGCCATGTTCAGCATGTCGTTGAATGGCTCAGTTTCTGGACCTGTGCTTCTTATCCACCTTTTCCTTTAAACTTCTTACTTCTTCCTTCAGGTCTACCGAAATATCCTTCAGTTCCTGTAAAATTTTAACCAATGTCCTGTGGTAGGCTATTGCCTCATACTTTGCACTGGACTCTGGCGGGCCCTCGCCCCTCTTTATAACCACGTTTGCCATTATGTCGCCTATCAAGTCCTCCCTCTCATTTATCGATATACCGGTTATGGCTGCGGTTTCTGTTGTTTCGTGGGACCTACCAGCAGTTTCTATCCTTAATGTTACTAAGCCAAACAACCTCTCGAATAAAGTTCTATCTGTTTTCACATCCTGGATTTTATCATATGGTATAACCACTCTGTGTCTGTTTATTATGCCCCAGCGTATCACTATGTCATGCTTATCCAACTGGTAAGTGTAAGCATTGTGCTCTACTTCTGCCCATATGTAGGAAGGTATAACGACCAAACCACTAAACCCAATCAATATGATAAAGATTGATACTACATTGTGCACTCCTTGGAATATCGGTTCTAATGTTTCATGGGTAATGAACAAACCAAATGTAGTGCCCAAGAACCAGGCCGTAATAACCAGAAGTATCTGCGGCATAAGCCAAACTATCTTAATGTTTGGCGACAGTTTCCTTACTACTCCTAGTTTCTCCACAAGTATCCCCTCTATGTGAAGGTTTATTCACACATCTTTATATCTCTTCCTTAGAAGAAAACCCATACTCCTAAGTATTGGGTGAATTGAAATGCCGTTTAAGATGGGTTTTGGGAGAAAGAACATGTACAAAGCTCTTGAAAAACTGACAGAATACGTCGAAGAACATCACTAATTCGTTACTTGTCTAACTACTTCTACCTATGAAAAGCTTTAAATTCAGGTCTCCCATAATAGTCCGAAATCATGAGGTGGTAATATGGGTATGCATGGCATGTGCACAACAATAACAGGAGTACTAGTAGGCGTAGCAGGTGTATCGTTTCTGCTATTCGGTCTAAACTCTGTAAGTGCAATGACAGCACATTTGGTCTCCGGCGCAGCATTGACAATAGTCGGTATCGGTTTCCTTGTTCACGGGGCAGGAATGTGCTCAAAGTGTAAGGAACACTGTAAGGAGTAAAGTCACTCCTATTCTCTTTTTTTTCTTTTCTTTCATGCGTCCATAGGGTAGAAGTCGAACTTATGAACTTTGGTTATTGATAAAATAATATAATCCCTAATCACATCCGAAAAACTCTCCTTTAACTGACCCATAAAATCCCTAAATTCATTCACATCTCTAGTTTCCAAATTGACCTCAAAATCCACATACCCAAGAGCCTTATTGCTAAAGTAGATGTTTGGGTGCAATCTGCAAAACTCGTCCAATCTCTGCTCTTGTTTCTGAGTTAAAGTATGAAGCCTTAACAATACCTTGTAATGTAATTGTCCAAGGACTGAATTATCCAAAACTAACACATAATTCTGAATTATCCCAGCACTCTCCAACTTCTTAATCCTTATTCTCACCGCATCAGGCGAAATCTTAATCCTATTCGCAATATCCACTACTTGGGTTCTGGCATTTTGTGCTAATAATTTCAGTATCTTTAAATTAATCTCATCCAGTTTCACCTGTTGTGGTTTGGCACCAAAATACATCGGCTTACGCACTTCAGTCGCCTCTTTACCTATCAAATAATCCCTAAAATAAAAATTAGCAAAGAGCATTATCACAATATCCCGTTCTGCTATGTAATGCCCGTATTGCGCCTTTAGCTGATTCAAGATTCTGTTTAGCTCCAGCGCATCCTTTGCCAGTACATTGAACATCAAATCAAAACTTCCGTCGCAAGTGGCGAACCACTGCACATTTCTATGCTCTCTTATGTAATCCACTATCTCCTGCTCACTTTTCTTATTAACATTCTGCAACCTGATGAAAATCTTATAAGGTGTATAGCCAAACTTGGAAGTATCCAAAATAGTCAGGTATTTCTGAATAACTCCGCTATGCTCGAGCTTTTTAATTCTATTAAGTACAGTCTGCTTGCTCAAGCCTACTTTCTTTGCAATTTCTGAAACCGGTCGCCTTGCGTTTACGTCTAACTCATACGATATTCTATAATCGTACTTGTCTAACTTTACATTCACTTTATTGATTTTACCAGATAAAACTATATAAATATATCGGTTTTATCTAGTTTCTAGATAAAACAGTATAAATAAACGAATTTACATAAGTATTCAATACGTAATGCAAAAGAATTGCTGATATGTGGAATAACGTTGGAATAATAAATCTAGCG
>JACQQB010000069.1 GCA_016207225.1 Microcaldota archaeon
ATAATGATGCGGTCATTGCCATTCTTGAGAGGATTTGGAGGAGCATTAATCTCGATTTCCCTGGGCTTGTTCATCTTCTATCCTTTCATGCTAGTCCTAGACGCACTGCTCTTCTTACCACTGTATAACAATTTAACCATCACAGATCCTCTGCTCACAAGGGCTTCTGCATTATTCATTGCAGCAGTGTTCCTGCCTGCATTAAACTTTGTAATAATAAGTGCATTTACCCGGGAATTATCGCATTTATTCGGTGGAGATGTTGACGTTTCAAAACTATCTCAAATGATTTAGGTGTAAACTATGGTGGCATTCGGGCAAGGGTATGAATGGGTTTTGAGCTGGACTCAAACTTCGCTACTCGCAGTAATGACAGTGTTCTTCATAGTGGCAGTTCTTCACATGCTGGGCACTCTGATTGATAACCAAAGAATAAAGATGTGGGCAAAGTCTGAATTCCTGCAGGCACTGGCAAGCGCTCTAATAATCCTCTGGCTGGTTGTCCTTGCGAATGCGTTTGCTGCAATCGTCAGCCAGACTACCGGAGTTGCCGGAAGCCCTCTGGATGTGGTCAGGGCAGACATAAATTCCAAGATAACTAGTCTGACTTCAATGTACTCAACAGCAAAAGCGCAGAATGACCACTTTTCAGTCCTGGAATGGGACTGCATAACCATCATAGGCCTGCAAACATGCCATCCTGAAGTGCATACTGATGTAGAATTCTGGCGCACAGTAGGCTACAAGATAACTCAACTAAGGGTTGCACTGAATGCCGAACTTCTGCTGCTTGATTTTGTTGAGAGGGGAATGCTGGGGTTATTCCTGCCTTTAGGCATTCTTCTGAGGATGGCTCCTATAACCAGAGGCTTAGGAGGTTTGATGATTGCTTCAGCAATAGGCATGTATTTCATATTCCCAATATTCTATGTTCTGGGCTCATCCGCAACTGCAGTTGGCGGTGGCAGTACGGGCCAGCAGATAGGCTTTGACTTAGCAGTCCTGCAAATTGACGTGTTCTTCACTCCTTTCATTGCCTTGGTAGTCGCAGTTGTTTTCATAAGGGCTGTAGGTCCAATCCTCGGAGGAGACACTGATATGGTGCTAAGAGGAGTTTCAAGAATGCTGTAGTGGTGTTAAATATGAAGTGGTATTGGTCATTGCTAATATTGGTCCCATTGCTAATCTTTGGCTGTGCCCAGCCCACATGCAACAATAATTCAGACTGTTCTCAGTCTGAAAGATGTATTGAGAATAAATGTGTTCTAAAGACTAACATCGGTTTGGAAAACTTTACTGACAGCAACTACACTTCATGCCCGATAGACAACTGCATGGTTTTTCTCTGCCATGGTTCTATAACCAGCACATCAGTCAATGAGTGCAAGGCAATCCAACAAAAAGATGCCTTCAATTTATTTTCAGAATCCTGGCATGAACAAAAGTTCATGATTGGCAACGGTCCAACATTCCTGGATTTTGGTGAATTTGCAGAAGCTGGGGAATACAAGAACATTCTTCCTGCTGGAACTGGAGCAATAGCGCTTAAATGCAGCAACCAAGAGAACGCAGGAACATGTCTCGATCCTGGAATAGCGAATAAAAATAAAACCAATGCCTGCTATTCTGACAGCCAATGCTGTTCTGGAGGAAGTCTGGCAACATGCAGGAATGAAGCTGGAACCAGTGTCTGCATAAACAACAAGGGTGAATCAGTAGAATGCGACTGCACAATAAGCGGCTTAAATTCAGTATGCGGAAACAAATTTATTCAAAATTGCAAGGGCAGACTAGGCACTCCAGGCTCAAACGATAGCAGGAGGATAGGCACTCTTGGCCCAAATGAAAAAGTTGTAATTGACCCAGGTATCTGTGACTATGAAAACTTTACTGGCTCTATCAGGATCAGAACAAGAAACCTGGGCTTTTGCGAGCCTTCAACTTTCATAACTTTGGCTGGGCAAATAATCGCTGAAAACCCGGTTAAAAGGTTTGATAATGATGCCAGCTATACCGGGGTTAAAGAATTCGCAAGGTACAGCAATTCACCCATCAAGTTCAATAATCTGACATCTAGCTTTGAGAATAAGGAATACAAATGGTTCAGTTACCAGGCACAAGCATTACTAGAGAGAAGAATAATTCCAGTATTTGTTACTGAAAGTTTACTGGAGAAGGAGAATGACGATAACAAGAAAATCAGCGACCAGGCACTATCCGAGCTTGCATCCGATATGCAGGATGTAGTGGATTATGCTGTACTGGATCAAAATAAACAGCAAGGGCAACAAGGAGCAGTTATAATCACAGTTGATGACGGAGAGCACGCAAGACTGGTAAAGCGTTTATGCAAGAATTGCCTTGTGGCTCTAATGGTTCCTGATTATGATGACAGCTTGCGATGCAGGAATTATAAACTGGGTGTAAAAGGCAACAGGTGGGGCAGCGAATGGAATAAATGCGCAGTCGATTTTGTAAATTCACAGGTTACCCAATACAACCAGGAAATAGACCTGATTGGGCAAAGGATGCTATTTGACAGGGAAGCTTGGTCTAGCTATGGAAGTGCTCTTGAATGCAGTGTTGATGAACAAATGCACAAAACTATCCTAGATGCTAAAATCTCCCAGTCCCAATCAATCCTGGAAAAGACAAACAAGCCTTCTCTATTGGTTTACTTTGGAGGAAGGAGGACAGACTACGAGGGTGGGGATAACTGCTGGAATGAAGAGAAAGTGAGTAGTTTAATCCAGTATACATTTGAAAATACCAAGAACCTAACCAATGTAGGGTACATAGGAATCCTGAGCATGTACTATGACGATGAGTTATTGGGGG
>JACQQB010000070.1 GCA_016207225.1 Microcaldota archaeon
CAAAGAAAAAATAATTGAGGCACTGCATGAGCTTGGTGTTGTTCAAATTTTAGACCTTGGTAAGAATATAGAAAAGTTCAACCAGCTGGTTGAGATTGATAAGCCACTTTCTAATTATAGTGTAATTTCAGAGTATTTAGTCAAGATCAGGGCTATCGAAAGCTTGCTCCCTGAGCAAAAATTTGAGCAGATAAGAATCCCGGTAGGGCAGGTAATGAGCGAGGCTAAGAAACTTGTTGAGAGTTCAGATGTTTTGGAGATCAATAAGAAACTTAGCGAACTGCAGGAGAAAAGAGAGGAACTGGCAGAGCATATGGCCATTCTAACGGCTTTGGGCAGGATTTCTATTGAATTCAGTTTATTGGAGAGTGAAGTTATAACAAGAGCTTTGGGCAGGGTGAATAAAAAGAAAATCCCAGAGTTGGAGAATGGCTTGAGTGGAATAAGTAAATGCGAATTTTTACATGATAATTTGAACAAGAATGATGAGATTGTGTTAGTCATCTTCGATAAGAGATTAAATAATGAGGTTCAAAGAGTTTTGACTTCTGTAGCATATGTGCCTGTGGATTTGCCGCCGTTTTCAACAACTCCTCAGGCTTTTTTGGGTAAACTAGTGGAGTGGGACAAGAGGTTGATGGGTGAGGAAGAGGAAATAAAGAAAGAGATAACCAGTATATCAAATGGAATATACAGTAAAGTTTTGTACTTAAGAGAAGCGTTGGAACTGGAAGCCCAGAAGGCAGAGATAGCAGCTAAATTTGGAAAGACTAGCAGTGTTTGTGTAGTTGAAGGTTGGATAAAGAAAAAGGATTATGATAGGCTAGAGGAAGTATTGAACTATGTATCGAATGATAATGTGATGATAGAGAAGTTGCGTGTGGACCACCATGAGTTAGCACCGACTTCCTTAGCAAATCCGTCATCTTTAAGACCATTTGAAAGTTTTATTACTTTTATTTCGATTCCAAAAAGCTATGAGTTTGACCCTACCGTTTTCTTTGCACTTGTTTTTCCAATAATGTATGGATTGATGCTGGGAGATGTGGGTTACGGGATATTTGTTTTACTTGTAGGGATTCTGGGCTATTTTAAGCTGAAGGGAATGCTAAAGGATATTTGCTGGGTTTTGATACCTTCAGGTGTGTTAAGCATTATATTTGGTATTCTGTTTGGCGAGATATTTGGCTTTGAGTTTAAGGAGTTTGGAATACCGTTCAACGGTTATTTGCATAGATTGAGTGAAATAACTGAATTGTTATTAATAACTTTAGCTATAGGTGCAGTGCATGTTGGTTTTGGTTTCTTATTGGGTGTAATAAAGGAAATCCAAGAAAAGAAGTATAGGCATGCGATAGGCAAGGCAGGGTGGCTGGTTTTGGAAATAGGAGGGGTAATGTTATTTTTGGCTGTTGCACAGCAGATGGCGTATTTAACAGATTATGCGATAGGTTTGATGGTTCTTGCAATTGTTGCGTTAATTTATGGTGAGGGCATGATAGCTTTAATAGAGATACCGAAATTGATTGGCAATATATTCTCATACTCAAGGTTAATGGCAGTTGGCCTGGCATCAGTTGCACTGGCCTTTGTGCTCAATACTTTCAAGCCGGATCCAGGTATGGGCTTGTTAATAATACCTGCTACCCTAATATTTCTGTTTGGACATTTGCTTAATTTTGTTTTAGGAATATTTGAGCCGTTTGTTCAAGGAGCCCGTTTGCATTATGTGGAGTTTTTCAGTAAGTTTTATGAAGGTGGGGGATACGCGTTTATGCCGTTCAAAGGTAATAAAAAGTATACAAAGAATGAGGTGATATGAAATGGCAGTAGAAGCAGCATTGTCTGGTTTGACAGGCACATTAGGAACAGGTTTGGTAGCAGTCGGTGCAGGCGTCGCCATATTAGGCGGTGCGATAGGTACGGGTTTTGCACAGTCTGCGATAGGCGCAGCAGGTTTAGGCGCGTTGTCCGAAAAGCCGGAAGTAGGAGGACAGGTATTGCTTTATCTGGTTATACCTGAAACAATCGTGATTTTCTCCTTCGTTATTGCGATATTGACTTTAGGCTGGGGATTCGGTAAGTTCTAGGGCGGTCGATTCACGTGGGCTTGCAAGAACTAAGAGAAGAGATCTTGAATAATGCAAAGACTTCAGCTAGAAAAATTCAGAAAGAATCTGAAGCTGAGGCAGAAACTATTGTACGGACTGCAGAAGAGAAGAAAAAACAGACGCTAGAGACTGTGAAGAAGGATGTGAAGGAAGTTCTGGAAAGAGAGGAAAGGGAAAGGGTCTCGAGTGCCAGGCTGAAGGCTAAGATGATTATGGCTGAGGCAAAGGAAAGCGTAATCAAGGAGCTTATGGATCAGCTTTTTGAAAAAATGAAGGAATATAGGGAAAGCAGTGAGTACAAGACAACGTTGGCTAGGCTTGTTGATGAGGGGCTTGGCCAGATTAGTGGAAAAGTGGTTGTTTACGCGAATAAGGAGGATGCTTCTCTAGTGAAGAAATTGCTGGGCAAGAAAAAAGCTGAGCTGAGCGAAGAGCCTATACAATGCATAGGTGGTGTAGTGGTTACGAGTGAAGATGGCAAGGTAAGAATAAACAATACCTTAGAAGCGAAATTTGAGGAGAGGAAGGAGGAAGTGAGGAAATCAATCTACGATATGGTGTTTAGATGAGTTATTTGCTAGGGCCGCAGACATTTGGTTATTCGAATGCTGTGGTAAAGGCTATGAAGAGCTTTCTGCTACCTCAGACTACTTTGAGGGAGTTGATAGTAGTAGATACAGTGAATGAGATTATAGAAATACTGGAGAATACGAATTACAAGGAATCCTTTGTTAAGCTGTCAACCTTATACTCTGGAGTAGATTTGGTAGAACATGCTTTGAGTGAAAATTTAGCAAAGACTTGCAAGAGGATCGTGAAGGTAACCCCGCAGGAAGCCAAGCCATTAATTCTTAGCCTGTTGAAGAGATTTGACATCTATAACCTCAAAACTATTCTGATAGGTAAGAGCATTGGAGCAAGCGAAGAGGAAATAAACCGCCTAATCGTTAATGCAGGCTCTTTGAGAAAGAATGATATTAAGAGGCTTATAGGTCTTGAGAGTGTTGATGAAATAATTGCCAGCATGCAAAGGACTGAGTATGGTATGGCTTTGAAAGGTGTGGTTGAGGAGTACAGGAGAACGAAAGACTTGGGTTTAATCCTAAATTCAATGGACATGCATTATTATTCTTCTCTTGCTTTGGCTGCAGACTTGGCGCACGAGGCAGTTTTAAAGAAATTCATAATACATGAAGTCAATTCAAAAAATATAATGAATGTACTAAGAGCTAGAGCCAACAACTTGAGCAGCGATATTGTTGCTAAATTGATAATTGAGGGAGGGAGTTTCGATAGGGCTTATTTGCTTTCATTGGCCAGGCTGGAATCGGTTAAGGAGATTGTTGAAAAATTAGGGATTAAAGAGCTGAATGATGCTTATGTGAAGTTTGAACAGGATAAATCATTGGTGCATTTTGAGATTGCATTTGAAAAGCAGCTGGTTAAGGAGAGTACTCATGAAATGAGAATAGCAACATTATCCACAAGTGCAATAGTCGGCTACCTTTTCTTAAAAGAGCTCGAGATTGCCAATATTCGTCGTATAATTAGGGCAAAGGAGTATGATATGCCCAAAGAAAAAATAATGGAGATAGTTTATAACGTTAGTGAAAAGGTGTAATTTGATGAAAATTTTTGTTTTGGCGGATAAGCCAACATGTATTGGTTTCCGCCTGGCTGGCGTGGAGAATTGCCATGTAGCAGAAGGAAAGGATGCCGAAAGAAAGCTTGAAGAGCTTATGAACAATGAGGATGTTGGAGTAATTGTAGTTAATGAGAAATTATTAGCCCAGATAGACTGGAAGTTGAAGAAAAAAATTGATACGACTGCAAGGCCTGCGGTGGTTCCAGTCCCGGATAAACACGGGCCAAGCAGCGAAGTTGAGAGCTTGGGAGACATGATAAAGAAAGCATTGGGTTTTGAGCTTATAAAGTAGGTGAGATAGATGGGAGTAATAGAGAGCATTTCAGGTCCTGTGATTATAGCAGGGAGCATGAAAGGAGCAAGAATGTATGATGTCGTTAAGGTGGGAGACGAAAAATTAATAGGAGAGATAATCAGGCTAAAGGGAGATAGTGCTACTATTCAGGTTTATGAGGATACTGCAGGCTTGAAGCCAGGGGAGAAAGTAGAGAACACAGACCTGGCCTTGTCGGTAGAACTGGGTCCTGGTTTGTTAACTTCGATTTTTGATGGCATCCAGAGGCCATTGCAATCAATCAGAAAAGATAGCGGGGATTTTATCAAGAGAGGAGTAGTTGTGAATTCGTTGGATAGGAAGAAAGACTGGGAATTCAAGCCTAAAGTAAAGAAAGGTGCAAAAGTCAATGAGGGAGATGTGTTAGGAGAAATAGATGAGACAGGCCTTATCACCCATAAGATTTTAGTTCCTCCGAAAGTTAGTGGAGAGGTTACTGATATCAAAGCTGGAAAGTTTACTATTGAGGAAGTTGTCTGTACGATAAGGAATGGAAAGCAGGAGAATAAGGTAAAGTTGTACCAAACTTGGGAAGTGAGAAGGCCAAGACCGTATACAGAAAAGCTAAGCCCTGAAATCCCGTTGGTTACCGGACAGAGAGTCATAGATACATTCTTCCCGATTGCAAAGGGAGGTACGGCTTGCATCCCGGGCCCATTCGGATCTGGCAAGACAGTTACACAACAGAGCTTGGCTAAATGGAGTGACACGCAAGTTGTGGTTTATGTAGGCTGCGGTGAGCGTGGAAACGAAATGACTGAGGTGTTGAATGAGTTTCCTAAGCTGGAAGACCCTAAAACCAAAAAGCCTTTGATGGAAAGAACAATCTTGATTGCTAATACTTCAAACATGCCGGTAGCTGCAAGAGAAGCCAGCATTTACACAGGGATAACGATTGCAGAATATTACAGGGATATGGGTTA
>JACQQB010000004.1 GCA_016207225.1 Microcaldota archaeon
CTTCCTAAAATCAAGCCAAATCCTAAAGAAAAGAAAGAAGAGTTGGAGATAAGTAACAGAATAATCTCCAAGATCAGGTCTAACGTGCCCAAATATATAGAAGTAGAGCTAGCAGGTTCACTTGCTAAAAACACCAACTTGCGCTCAGACAGGGATTTCGACATCTTTCTTCTGTTTCCAAAAGAATACTCAAAAAAAGATTTGGTTACTCTTGGTCTTGACTTTGCAAAAAAAGCAATTGCACCACATAAATATACTATAGGGTATGCTGAGCATCCTTACCTAAGGGCTGTGATTGAAAATTGCAAAGTAGACATCGTGCCTGCTTTCAAAATTCTTTATATTGAGGAAAGAGCCTCATCCGTAGACAGGTCCCAGTTGCATACTCGCTACGTGCAAGAAAGGTTAAACGAAGAAGGCTGTGACCAAGTCCGCTTATTAAAGAAATTCCTCAAGAATCTGGGAATTTATGGTGCAGAAGTAAAGATTGAAGGGTTCTCTGGCTATTTGTGCGAACTCCTAATCATTCATTATGGGTCCTTCAAAAAACTATTGCAAGAAGCTAGCAAGTGGGATTCAATCGTAATAGACATAGAAAAGCATTATGATGAAAAAATACTTGGGCAAAAATTCAACTCGCCACTGGTGGTCATAGACCCGGTGGACAGGGACAGGAATGTAGCTGCAGTGATCTCTGAAACCACACTTTCAAAATTCATTTTTGCCTGCAGGGAATTCCTCAAAAATCCCAACGAAGACTTTTTCTTCAAGCCAATCGTCAAAATTAACAAAAAGAGGATTGAAAAGGAGATCAGGGGCAGGGAAAGCGAGATAATCTGCCTTGTTTTCAAAGCACCAAAAGTCGTTCCAGACATACTCTGGCCACAGTTAAAGAGGACGGCGACAAACGTTGTCAAGCAACTGGAAGTCTATGACTTCAAGCTCCTAGGCTATGACTTCTGGTCTGATGAAAAGGACATCTGCGCGATCCTGCTAGAATTCCAGGTATTCAAGCTGCCTAAAACCAAAAAAGTCTATGGCCCTGATATAAAATTTGCCAGGGATATGGATGAATTCGTCAAACACCATAAGGCTACGATAACCAGGCCATGGCTGGAAGGTAAAAAAATCGTAGCTTTGGAAAAAAGAAAGTACACTGATGCATCCGAATTGCTCAAAGCAATAGCTTCAAATCCTAAAAAATACGGAGTAGCATCCTATCTGATAGGGCCCTTCAAAAAATTCAAGATGCTAAAAGGGACAAAAATCCTGCAAGATAAGCTTTTTACACTTGCTGCGAAATATCTAACTAAACAGATGTAAGCTGATTTTATGGAGATAGAAGAATCCACCCTTAAAAAAATTGCTGAGATATCCCGGATTAGGCTAACTGATGAAGAATTGAAAGACTTAAGAAAAGATTTAGAAACAATCCTAGAACACTTCTCAGCCATTCAAAACATTGATGAAAAAGAGGAACTCTACTATCTTACAGACAAGCCGATTGAATTAAGAGAGGATGTAATCGAGAAATGCAATGATTCGGAAAGCATTTTCGCACTCTTCAACAAGAAGCATGAACGGTACTTGGTAGCACCAAAATCACTCGAATAGTAAAATAAGGATGAAACATGTCAACGATAGACCTACTAAATAAGATTAAAAACCAAGAAACTACTTGCGAGGAAAACATAGCTAAAAAAATAGAAACAATCAACAAAAAAGAAAAGGAAGTCAGGTCGTTCATAGATGTTTTTTCTGAAGAAGCTTTGGAAAAAGCTCGCCAACTGGATAAAAAAATAAAAAATGGAGAGAAGGTTGGCAAGCTTGCAGGTTTAGCGATTGCAATTAAAAACAATCTCTGCATCAAGGGCAAAAGAGCTACCTGCGCTTCTAAAATATTGGAAAACTACACTGCTCCTTACAATGCGACTGTTATTGAAAAAATCCTTAATGAAGATGTAATAATAATCGGAACAGCAAACATGGATGAATTTGCCTGCGGCAGTGACACTACTAAAAGCGCATTTTACCCAACTAGAAACCCGATAAACCTGGACCTGGTTCCGGGAGGTTCCTCTGGAGGCAGTGCGGCAACGGTTGCTGCAGGCATGGCAGACCTGGCACTTGGAACTGATACTGGCGGCTCAGTTCGATGTCCTGCTTCTTTCTGTGGGGTTGTCGGGCTAAAGTCCACGTATGGAACTGTCTCCAGGTTTGGCTTAATTGATATGGGGATGTCTCTGGAGCAAGTTGGTGTATTGTCTAATGATGCCGAAGGTGCAGCTTTGCTCCTGTCCGTTATTGCAGGAAAGGATGAAAGAGACTCAATATCCATCAATTCTGATTTAAACTCAATAAAGCCCGACCTTTCAAATAACCTGGAAAAACTAACAATAGGAATCCCAAAAGAATTTTTTGACGGTGTGGACGAGAAAATCGGCGAGCTGATCAAAGAAAAAATAAAAGTTTTTGAAAAGCATGGGGCAAGCCTAACAGAGGTCAGCATTCCACACATTAAATACGCAGTTCCAATGTATTACCTCGTGGATTTTGCGGAATTCTCATCAGCAATGCAAAAATACGACGGTCTGAGATACGGGTTCAGGGCAGACGTCAACGAAAGTCTAATCGCTTCAGTAAGCAATGTACGGGGTGCAAGCTTAGGTAAGGAAGTTAAAAGGAGAATTCTTCTTGGTACATACATAACAATGAAAGAGTTCAGGGACGCATGGTATACCAAAACCCTAAAGGCAAGGTCCCTGCTAAGAAAAGAATTCCTAAGAGTATTTGAAAAATGCGATTTGCTTGCAGGGCCTGCGATGCCAACCCTTCCTTGGAAAATCGGGGAAAAAACCTCAAACCCGGTTGAATCCTACCTGGCAGATATCCTAACAAGCAGTGCTAATCTGGTTGGCATACCAGCAGGGGTTACAAACGCTGGTTTCCTTAACAATCTCCCCGTAGGCATTCAAATTCATGGCAATTATCTAGCGGAAAAAACAGTTTTAAATGCGCTTTCTATACTTCAGAAAAATAAACAATAAGAAC
>JACQQB010000074.1 GCA_016207225.1 Microcaldota archaeon
GGATTGAGGTTGATCCTGTTGTAGAGTTCCTGCAATCTTTCGGCGTCCCTCTCAAAGCCTTTAACATAAGAGGAAAGCCAGAAAGCTAAAGTTATTGGCTGCGCTATTCTTGTATGGGTATAGCCTGGCATCAACGTTTGAAGGTTCCTTTTGCCTAACCGTATGAAAGTCATCTCCAGTTCTAGAATTTGTTCTATTAACCCATTGATTTCATCCCTCAGGTAAAGCCTTGTGTCCAGGTTTATTTGGTCATTCCTGGAGCGGGCAGTATGCATCTTTCCTCCAATATCACCGACTTCTTCGATTATGAAAGCCTCGATGTTCATGTGCACGTCTTCCAGGTCTTCTTTCAGGGTAAAGTCTCCTTTCTCATGAGCATTGCGAACTGAATTAAGGGCTTTTAGAATTTGCTTGGCTTCTTTTAGTGATAGAATTTGCTGTTTATAGAGCATTGCGACATGGGCTTCGGAGCCTAGAATATCGTAGGAGATTAAGCGTTCATCAAGGACTATGTTCTCAGCAGACGTGTATTCTAAAAGCAGTTTGCCGGGATTTTGTGAAAAACGGCCACTCCAAAGCATTTTTCGCATGCTAGAGATTGATTTGAGTATCTATAAAAATGTATCTAAGATGATAACGAGAATTTTGGAAAAAATAGTAAAGAATTTAAGCTGATGTTTTCAATACTTCTTGAGGGTTATAAGTGAGTAGCAAAGCAGCACTAGTTTTAAGCGATGGCTCCATCTACTATGGCACTGGGTTTGGGGCTGAAACAGTTTCAGTAGGCGAGATAGTCTTTAGCACTTCCATGACGGGTTACCAGGAAGCTTTGACTGACCCTTCGTATGCCGGACAGATTCTAACGCTGACTTATCCTTTGATTGGGAATTATGGGATAAACAAGGAAGATTTTGAGTCTAGAAAAATTTTTGTAAGAGGCTTTGTAGTAAGGGAGGAATGCAATGAGCCGGTACATTGGAAGGCAGATAAGAATATTGATAAATTTTTGAAGGAATACGATGTGCCGGGTATAGCGAACGTGGATACAAGGGCAATTGTAAGAAAAATAAGGAATTTTGGGGTCACACCTGCTTGTCTGGCAGTTTATGAGAATGAGGTGGATGTGCAGGAACTGTTGGAAAAGGCAAAGGCCTTGGATTATTCAAGCATAGATTTCGTAAAGGAAGTTGCTTTTGAGAAGGAAGTCAGGTATGGGGATTTTGATGATACGATTGTGCTGATAGACTGCGGAGTTAAGATGAATATGATCAGGGAACTTAATTCCAGGGGCTATAGTGTGGTTAGTGTTCCTCCTACAGCCAGGACCAAAGAAATTCTTTCTTATGAGCCTAAGGGGATAGTTATTTCGAATGGCCCAGGAGATCCTGCCTTGCTGGGCTATGTTGCTAAAACAGCAAGGGAATTGATGAATAGGTTGCCAGTTTTTGGTATATGCTTGGGGAATCAGATTTTAGCCTATGCAGTGGGTGGTAAGACCTATAAGATGAAGTTTGGGCACAGGAGTGCTAACCAGCCAGTAAAGGAACTAGAAACAGGCAGGGTTTATATTACAACACAGAACCATGGATTTGCAGTTGATGGAAAAAGCTTGCCAAAGGACATGGAAGTAACGCATATCAATTGCAATGACAATACAATTGAAGGTATGAGGCATAAGGAATTGCCAGTTTTTTCAATCCAGTACCATCCTGAAGCACATCCAGGACCAAGAGATTCTACGTACATGTTTGATAGGTTTGTTGAGAATTTGAAAGGGTGAGAAAAATGCATTTTTTGAGCATAAGGGAAACGAGTAAGAAGGATTTGGAGACTTTGTTGGACATTGCAACGCAGATAAAATTTGGAAGAAGTTGGGGAGACATGAAGGGCAAGACCCTCATCATGCTCTTTGAAAAACCATCAACCAGAACAAGGGTTTCATTTGAAGTTGCAATGACCCAGTTGGGCGGGCATGCCATTTACATGGATTTTACTGGTTCACAGATAAGCAGGGGAGAGACGATGGCAGACACTGCTAGAGTCTTCAGCAGGTATGCAGACATAATCATGGCCCGTTTGTACAAGCATGGGGAGATGCTTGAATTGTCAGAGAATTCAACTGTTCCAGTTATAAACGGATTGACAGATGTTGAGCATCCTTGCCAGGCATTAGCAGATGTCTTAACAATAAAGGAAAGGAACAAGCTTGGTGGTAAACTCGCTTTCATAGGAGATTGCGCAAATAATGTGGCGAATTCTTTGATGCTTGCAGCAGCAAAATTAGGGATGGAAGTAACCCTGATATGCCCGCCAGGTTATCCGCCACAAAAGGAATTTCTAGAGGAAGCAAAGAAATCCGGAAAAGTGGAAGTGGTGACTGACCCGGAAAAGGGCGTTAAGGGGGCAGATGTCATTTATACAGATGTGTGGGTAAGCATGGGTATGGAGGAAGAAAAGGCAGAGAGGATGAAGGCGTTTGTTAAGTACCAGGTAAACCAGGACTTGGTGAAATTAGCCAAGAAAGATTGTATAGTAATGCATTGCTTGCCCGCACACAGAGGGCAGGAGATAACATCAGAAGTGCTTGATGGGAAAAACTCTGCTGTTTGGGATCAGGCGGAGAACAGGTTGCATGCCCAAAAGGCACTGCTTTTGTACTTAATGAAACAAAGGTGATAGAATACCAAAGAGGAAAGATATAGGCAAGGTAATGGTAATTGGAAGCGGGCCAATAGTAATCGGTCAGGCAGCTGAAACTAGCTTAAACTAGCAGCAATTCGATTACTCTGGTTCGCAAGCATGTAAAGCACTGAGGGAAGAAGGTGTTGAAGTAGTTTTAGTTAATTCCAATCCTGCAACCATCCAGACTGATTTTGAAATGGCAGATATCGTTTATATTGAGCCTTTGAGGGTGGAGTTTTTAGAGAAGATAATTCAAAAGGAAAAACCGCAGGGCCTGATAGGAACGATGGGAGGACAGACAGGCCTGAACCTGGTCACTCAGTTGAACGAGCAGGGAATTTTAAAGAAATACAATGTAGAGGTTTTAGGCACAGGGCCTGAGGCGATAGAAAATGCAGAGGACAGGTGGAAATTCAACGAAGTTCTAAAGAGTATTGGTGAGCCTTTCTTGGATAGTGTTGCTGCCAATAGTTTGGATGAAGCGTTGGAATTTGAAAAAAGTCACAAGTATCCGCTGATTTTGAGGCCTGCCTACACTTTGGGAGGAACTGGTGGAGGAATAGCCAGAAATAAAGAGGAGTTGGTCAGGCTTACGGAACTTGGTTTGAGAATGAGCAGAATAAAGCAGGTTCTGATTGAAGAGAGTGTCATAGGCTGGGCAGAGTTTGAGTATGAAGTTATGAGAGACAGTAAAGACAATTGCATAACAATCTGCAACATGGAGAACGTAGACCCGATGGGCATACACACCGGTGAAAGCATAGTCACTGCCCCGGCCCAAACATTGAGTGATGATGAGCACCAGATGCTTAGGAGCGCTTCATTGAGGATAATAAGGGCATTGGGGATAGAAGGAGGCTGTAATGTTCAGTTTTCCTTGAATCAGGAAACTGGCAAATACTATGTTATTGAGGTTAACCCTAGGCTATCAAGAAGCTCTGCATTAGCTTCAAAAGCTACAGGATATCCGATTGCCAGAGTGGCTGCTAAGATTGCCTTGGGCTATTCTTTGGATGAGATAGAGAATGCAGTTACTAAGAAGACTACTGCGTGTTTTGAACCTTCCTTGGATTATGTTGTGGTCAAGATACCCCGTTGGCCTTTTGACAAGATTCCTGAGAGTGATAGGCACCTGGGAACACAGATGAAAAGTACCGGGGAAGTAATGGCGATAGGTAGAACCTTTGAGGAATCTTTGCTTAAAGCAGTTAGAAGCTTGGAAATAAAGAAAAGCATGCAGACAGTTGGAAAAGAACAAATTTTCGAAATGCTGGCCAATGCAACTGACCAGAGGTTGTTTGCCATTTTTGAGGCTTTGAGGTTAGGGATAAGCTGTGAGGAAATTTCCAAAGTCAGCAGGATTAACTTGTGGTTCATAAGAAAGATGAGGAACATAGTGGAGCTGGAAAGGAAATTAAGCCTGAATAAGTTGGACAGGCCCCTGCTCCTAGAATCTAAGAAATCGGGTTTTTCCGATAAGCAGATCGCTGAGATAACCAAGAATGAGGAAGTTGAGGTAAGAAGGGCAAGAAAGAAAGCGAATGTTTTGCCTGTTTATAAAATCGTAGACACCTGTGCTGCGGAATTTGAGGCGTCTACACCGTATTACTATTCTACTTATGAGTTGGAGAATGAGGCAAGCCCTAAAAACATAAAGAAAGTCATCGTGATTGGCAGCGGGCCCATAAGGATTGGGCAGGGGATCGAGTTTGATTATTGCTGCTGCCATGCGTCTTTTGCATTGAGGGAAGAGGGAATACAGTCAATAATGATAAACAATAACCCGGAAACAATAAGCACTGATTTTGATACTTCAGACAAGCTTTATTTCGAGCCGTTGACGTTTGAGGATGTAATGAATATAGTGGAGCAGGAGAATCCTTATGGGGTTATTGTCCAGTTTGGAGGTCAGACGAGCATTAACTTGGCACAGCCACTGGCAGAAAGTGGAGTGAGAATACTCGGAACGCAGACTGAAGGGATAGATATAGCCGAAGACAGGGAAAAATTCAGGAGACTGCTGAATGAGTTGGGCATAGCGCAGCCTAGAAACGGTACGGCTACGAA
>JACQQB010000072.1 GCA_016207225.1 Microcaldota archaeon
AGACAGGTTACTTTCATTGTCTCCAAAAGATTTAAGGAGTTGTTCGAGCTTGCCCCGTCAGTTCCAAGAGAAACAACAACATTATTTTCCAGCATTTCTTTGACAGGAGTTACACCGCCACTTGCCAATTTCATGTTGCTTACTGGATCGTGTGCAACCTTAACGTTGTTTTTAGCCAAGGTTTTTACTTCTTGTTTAGTAAGCCAAACGCAATGGGATGCAATTACCTTGGATGAGAGGAAACCTATGCTGTTGAGGTAATCGACAGGCCTCTTACCTTTTTCTTTTAAGCAGTCGAAGACTTCTTTCCTTGTTTCAGATAGATGAATTTGTATGTTTGCATTGTATTTCTTGCTCAGTTCAGTTGTTTTCAGCAATAGGTCTTCTGAACATGTATAGATTGCATGTGGCCCTATTGAACATGTGACCCTTCCATCTGAGGTGTTGTTATATTTCTTGATGAATGCTTCAGTTTCTTTCAGTTCTTTTTCTCTTTTTTCTTTTTTACCCAGATCAATCATGCCATACGAAAGGTTGGCCCTTATTCCGATCTTGTCAACTGCCTCCGCTACTTTACCAGTGTTGAAGTACATATCGACAAAGCAGGTAGTGCCGCTTTTTATCAGCTCAATTGCCCCTAGAAGTGTGCCGTGATAGATGTCATTGCCTGTTATCTTAGCTTCTATGGGCCATATTTTAGTGGTTAGCCATTGGTTAAGTTCCATGTCATCCGCATATCCGCGCAGTAGGGTCATTGCTAGGTGGGTGTGTGTGTTGATCAGGCCCGGAGTTACTAGTTTATTTTTACAGTCTAGGACAATCTCGGCTTTTTCAGTAACCTTCCCTATTCTCTTGATTGTGTTGCCTTCAATTAGTATGTCAGCTGTTAAAATCTCTCTTTTCTCATTTTGAGTAAGGAGTTTTGCATTTTTGAGTAGGATGTCCATGTTCTCTAAATATTTATTAACAAGGAATCTTTTTAAATTACCTCAACAGAATATAAAGCATGAATAAGCTGCTGATTATAGGGATATTAGTTGTGTTGGCAGTTGTCATCTATTTAGGCATAAGTATAAAGCAGGAGATTACTGAGGCACAGGCCACTAAATTCGTTTTGGATGATTTGTCCAGCAAATACCAAGGGGCAAAAATAGGCATATTGACAATAGAAAAGAATGAAACCAGTGACTGGAACATAAAGGCGTGGGTTACTTACAGTGCGGATTCACCATGTCCAAATAGAAAGCATGTTTACTACAATTATCCCAAGTTCAATTTTGTAACAAGAGAAGAATCTATAACCCCGGAGTGTAAGGTTTGCGAGGGAAGCAGGGAGTGCATTATAGTGTTTCCGGAAGAGGCGATAATTGCATCGCATGTTAAGCAAGGAACAGAGGGGACTAATGCATATTTGAAGAATTATCCAGATGCTAAGGCAGCTGCTGTTTTCAATCCTCCTGAGAACGAGGGTTACACTGATGCATGGCTTGTTACATGGACATCGGAAAAAACAAATGTTACGCAGTATGTTTTGCTGAATAAGTTTGGCGGAACAGTCATAAGAGAATGGAGTATGGAGAGGAGTACTGCTCAGGGCTAACTGTCGTGAACCTTTAAAAAGCCTTGTAATTATAACTAAAACTACAATTGAAGGTGGTTCCATTATCTTTGGATCGTTATAGTTTGAAATGTGTAAGTTGCGGATCTATTTTTAGTGAGCAAGAGGCATACACAAGATGCTTGAAATGCTCAGGACCCCTGGATGTAGATTATGATTATGATCTGATAGAGGAACGTTTGAACCTTAAAACACTGAAATCTGCCCCAATAAAAGCCACCAAGTATTTTAGTTTCTATCCGATTAAGGACTTTAGAAAATGTGTTACCCTAGATGAAGGAGGCACGCCTTTGGACAGCTGCAGGAATTTGTCCAAAGCACTTGACATGCAGCTCTACATAAAAAATGAAGGCCAGAACCCAACAGGTGCTTTTAAGGACAGGGGAAGCATGGTTGAGATCTCCAAAGCTGTGGAGCTGGGCTATAGGAATGTGTGCTGTGCCTCCAGTGGAAATATGGCAGCTTCTGTTTCTGCCTATTCTTCCAAGGTCAATCTTCCCTGTTATGTCTTAGTGCCTGAGGGCACCACTATAGGAAAGTTGGCGCAGACACTGTCATACGGGGCTAGAGTGCTTCAGATAAAAGGGACTTACAACGATGCAGAGAAGCTGACTGAAAGACTCAGCAGAAAATACAACTACTATTTGGCAGGGGATTATACATTCAGGATTGAAGGGCAAAAATCACAGGCTTTTGAGATAATAGAGCAGCTGGACTGGAATGCCCCGGATTATGTGATAGTTCCGATGGGCTGCGGTACAAACATAAGTGCGGTTTGGAAAGGGTTCAGGGAGTTCCACAGGCTTGGCCTGGTGAATAGATTGCCCAGACTTATTGGTGTCCAGGCCAGGGGTGCAAACCCGATAGTTGAGGCCTTTAGGAAAAACAGGAAGATTCAGCCAATAGAGAAGCCGGACACAGTGGCAGGTGCGATTAATGTTGGCAACCCTCTTGATGGGGTTAAGGCATTAAAGGCACTTAGGGAATCCGGAGGCCTTGCGGTAGATGTTAGCGATGACGAGATGCTTGAGGCACAGCAGTTGCTAGCCAACAGCGAGTCAATATTCGCAGAGCCTGCGGCAGTTTCAACCATCGCTGCGGTCGTTAAGCTGAAAAAGAAGCTGAGGAATAGGGTAGTGGCTGCTGTTTTAACTGGCAACGGACTGAAGGATCCGATAGCTGCAATAAGAGGTTTGGCTTATCCTCCGGCAATAGAGCCTGATTTCAATGCTGTAAGCAGGTTTGTGAAGGATAGGCTGTACAATGTCAAAGCACCCGTTAGAGTTGAGGAAAAGGCAAGGGTAGTCTTCAGTAAGGAACCAACTTATGGACAGGTTAAGAAAGCAGTTGCAAAAATATTCAATATACACATGGAAAGGGAGGAGCTTGGAGAAGTTTACAGGGAAGTTTCAACTTTCTTTGAAAAAGGCAAGAGGATAAGCAGGTCAGACTTCAAATCGATAATAGAGGAGGTACTTTCAAACATCTCGATTAAGAAAAGAGTGCTTAGGCTGAAGGATTTCTACTTGACTTCCAGGGCCCATGAAAGACCGAGGTGCAGGGTAACCTTAGAGTTTAAGGGTAAAGTTTTGGAGGAGCAGGGAGTCGGGGACGGACCAGTGGACGCTGCAATAAACGCGATTAAAATTGCACTAAAAGACAGGGGAATTTATTTTGAGCTTGTGGATTATGCAGTCAGGATAGACACTGGTGGTACTTCTGCCACTGTTGATG
>JACQQB010000073.1 GCA_016207225.1 Microcaldota archaeon
GAGTATTGATAGGGCAGTTACATCGTTTTTAATCATTTCATCTGCAATTTGCATAGGATCACGATAGATGAGCCTGCCATGAGATGGAGAGAAGGGTTTGATTTCGGCAATTATTGGGAAGGTTTTACTACTTTTAATTGCGTCTACCAAAGAGTTGTGTTTAGTTTTTGGTTTTATACTGTCATAGTAACCAGAGCCTATCGTATCATTAAGAACTGGTATGATATTAGTTAAAAATCCCATTTAATCAACTTAGAAATGATTCGAGTTTATGCATGTCGCCTTTCGATTCTTTAATTAGTGTTTTTAGTTTTTTAAGTGCATTGCCAGAATCAATTGATTCTTTAGCGACCTCAACACCATCCTTAAGATTAGATGCTTTTCCACCTGCTACTAGTCCAAGAGAGCTGTTGACCAAGACCATGTCCCTTCTTGCTCCTTTCTCCCCTTCTAGAATTGAAGCCAGAATTTTAGCGTTGATTTGGGGATACCCACCCAATATATCCTTAACCTTTGCTTTTTTCAAGCCAAAGCTGCTTGGAGATATAAGCTTTTTTGTTATTTTATTAGTAATTTCACAAATTAGAGTTTTCCCAGTTACTGAAACCTCATCCAGACCATCTAAACCATGAACAACGAAGCCCCTTTCGCAATCCAGTTCTTTTAGAACGCTAGCCATCTTAGGGACTAGTTCCTTGGAATATACACCTAAAATCTGCCTTTTAGCGCCGAATGGATTTGTTAAAGGTCCTAAAATATTGAAAACTGTCCTGATTTTTATTTCTCTTCTTGGTTTTATCGCAAATTTCATTGCAGGATGGAAAAGTGGTGCAAAAAGAAAGCCGATCCCAATTTTCTCAACACAGGTAGCTACCTCGCCTGCTTGGATACTCAGATTGACCCCCAATGCCTCTAGGACGTCGGCACTACCGGCTTTGCTTGTTACTGCCCTGTTCCCATGCTTGGCTATATGTAAACCAGCACCTGCTAAAACGAATGCTACAGTAGTGCTGACATTAAATGTTTTTATTTTATCTCCACCTGTACCACAAGTATCGAATACTTCAACCTTTGGTATTATCCTGATTGCATTAGCCCTCATGACTCTGGCAAAAGAGGCTATTTCTTCAACTGTCTCCCCTTTCATCCTTAATGCAGTTAAAAAAGAGGCAATTTGAGCTTCTGTTGCCTCGCCTTTCATTATTTCATTCATTGTTTGTTCAGCTTCTTCCTTTGTAAGGTCTTTACCTTCAATGATTTTGCTTATGGAATCGGTTATCATGTCTCATCACCACTTAGTTCTCGAGTTTCAAGTATATTTTGAAAGTCTTCTAATGCTCTTGATGCAGCTGCGATACCTGCATTCAATGCAGGCATTATTGCATTATGGTCGAATACACTTCTTCTGTCGAAGGATGTATCATCAAGTACTGACATTACCTCTTTTATTACCTTGTAGCCAGCAGTTAATGCAGTAACTGCAGGTATTATTACACCTGGATTTAAAATCTTCCCAATGGTTCCTTTTTCATCTTTTCGTTTATTTAGTTCTTGAAGGGTTTTTAAAGCTGAAGCTAGTGCAGTAATTGCAGTGACTAACGTCTGAAGGTTCAGTTGTTTGGTTTTTTTCCTGTTGTTTATCGATACTTCGATAAATGCGATGTTTCTATCAAGAGCTTGTTGTTTAAAAACCTCTAGGTCAAAATGGTGAGAATTTATCAAATCCAGTAGAATGAACTTGAGGTATGCAAATGGTGGAAAAACTCTCGCAAGCTTTTCGAAATACTCATTTTTCACTATACCTTCACATAGGTTTATTATTCTTTTATCATTAACTCTTATGTTTCCGAGGTTCATAACGAATATTACATCCCCTTCTTTAGCATCAAGAAGTGCTGGTGTGATGGGAATTTTTTCAATCATGCCAGGATCGAGAAGTAAGCCCTCCCTAACATGAACTTTTTTATACTCTTTATTGCCATTGCCATCATCCACAATTAGGGTTAATGTTTGATTTTCTATTGGTATTGATTGGACTGGTGGACAGGCACATGTTGCTGCCAAAGCCTTCACCAGGGGCATGTCTGTATCAGAGTCTAGAACCACATAGTATGCAGGCTTTCCATCGAGACCCTCAAAGAACGTAGCGTTTACCAGTGCTGCTGTAATCTTCAACCTTGGAAGATCTTTGGTAGAACGGATATCTGGGGGTAGATTCCCAACAACGTGTTCAGCAAACGGTGCTATACGTAAAAAACTGCTTCCGAGTGGATTGGTTATTGTTGATAATGTCCGTGATATCTCAGATGGTGCTAAAGTCCGAATAATTCCCTTTGCGCCGGCCGCCTCTGACAGGACAACCGGAGTGCTGCCACTTGCAGTATAGAATAAATCCATCGGAGGCAGCATTCTTAAAATTCCAAAGATAGCTCCGCCTGCCCTTGTGCCGCCTGCAGATGCGACAAGAAGACAACGGGGAGGCGTACTCATTGTATTCTGTTATATTTGCAGTACTATTTAATAATTTAGCTTCCTAAATTTATTCAGATAAGGTGATAGAATGCAGAAAGTTGACAAGATATGGATGAATGGTAAATATGTTGCTTGGGATGAAGCAAAAATCCATGTTTTAACTCATGCTTTACATTATGGTACAGGTGTGTTTGAAGGCATAAGATGCTACAACACTGTCAAAGGACCTGCTGTCTTCAGACTTAAGGAACATGTCCAAAGGATGTACAATAGTGCTAAGGTTTACATGATGAAGATCCCATATTCACAGGAAGAAGTTAGAAACGCAGTAAAACAAACGATAAGGGAAAATAAGTTAAAAGAATGTTATATAAGGCCTATAGCGTACTATGGCTATTCAGAGATGGGACTTAATCCATCAAAAAATCCGATAGATGTTGCAATAGCAGTCTGGCCCTGGGGAACTTACCTTGGTGAAGAAGGATTAAAGAAGGGTATAAGGTGCAAAATATCCTCATGGTGCAGAGTAGATGTTAGGATATTACCACCACAAGCAAAGGCAACTGCAAACTATGCTAATTCAGTTCTTGCTAAGTTAGAAGCAATAAACTGTGGTTTTGAAGAGGCAATAGTTACTAATCTGGATGGAATGATAGCAGAAGGCCCTGGAGAGAATATATTCATAGTTAAGGACGGACAGGTTATAACTCCCCCAGGAAGCGCAGGTATACTATTCGGAATAACAAGAGATTCTATTATAAAAGTAGCTAGAGACATGGGAATTGAGGTTGTTGAGAGGGAAATAAGCAGGGAAGATTTATTCATAGCTGATGAAGCTTTCTTTACTGGTACTGCTGCAGAAGTTACGCCAATAAGGGAAGTGGACCATAGGGTTATTGGCAACGGTACACGGGGACCGATAACTGAAAAATTACAGAGTAAGTTCTTTGATATAGTTAAGGGAAAGGATGAAAAGTACTTTGGCTGGCTAGATTTTGTAAAGTAAATTCACAACCTATCAATATAGAGAAAAATCTCTGGTGTGGATGGATCGAACCCTTGGGCTATTTTCAGTGCAATATTTTCCAGAATTCTTAGTGTAGCATCCAACCATGATCTAAATCTATCACCAGTCCTGAGAGTGTCGTCATTTATTATCTTTTCAGTTTGTGTTGATTCAAAGAAAGCGCTTACTGAATCGGAGTTAACCAGTACATTGCCACTTTGACCAGCTGAAGAAACTGCTATAGAGATATCACAGGACATATTCATAGGTATGAAGGTATATTTTAACTGAGCATTTGAAATGATCACATACACCCAAAATTGTTCATCCTGTATTTCTAAATGGAATGTAGCTATTTTCATTATTGTTGACGCATAGGTTTGATGTTCATAATCAAGCCATGTTACATTATAGAAATCGTGAACCCTATTTACAATCTCTGGTAAAGTTTCTTTGAGTCGTAGAACTGGGAAGGATACACCCACAGTTGGAAAATATTGCCCAGACTCTACTGGTTGAGTAGGCCCTGCACCCATTATAC
>JACQQB010000075.1 GCA_016207225.1 Microcaldota archaeon
GTATGACATACAACTAGTGAAAGACGTAAAAAAGAATCGGCAATATCATATACTGCTATTCCCAAAAACAGAAACTGACACTTTAACCAACGATGCTGAATTCGGGCTTATTGTTGACATGGACTCCTATCTCAATTCGGCTGCCAAGTTCTACATGCGCTATTCCAGTATTTGCCAAGTCCTTGAACCTCTTGACTTACGGGTAGCTGAAGGATCGATAACAACCGAAGAAGCCAGGGCAATCATTGAACGAGCTTTAGATACTGAACCTACTTTTGCTCGTTTGTTCCATGATGGAATCAGGGATGCAGTTAATGGTGATTCAAATGAAAGGGCCATTTTAAGAATTGCGCTGGCCCTGATGGATGGGGACATAATGCATGGAATATTCATTTTTCAAAAGTCAGCTGACATAAGGTTCAGCAAAGATTCATTACTGCAGTGCGCACAACTCCTGAGACTGGCCTACGGTTCTACGTTATTGGAGCTGGCACAACTCTACGATTCTGTCTTTAACCAGGCAGGTGAAGAAGATGAGCCTGGGGATGAAGCTAACATAGGGGTACTGGGAAGACTCCAAATCAAGGGAATAATTCGTCTGGACATGGCTCTTCAAACAACAGATGCTGCTGAAATAAGAATTGCTTGCAGAGAAATTTTAGACGAAGAATTGCTTCCACCAGATGTTGTTGCCAAATCAATCCAGTTCGGACTAAAGCTTGATGACCTCGGCATTGAAGTATGATCCACATATCATTTACTAGAACTCAGACTGTCAAATTGCAATGAAAAATAAGTAAGCTTGGCCAAATCATACCTACTCAGCTACTGAACTTATCTATCTCTCCTAATGCCCATTCCTTCAAATCGGTTGTTAGGAATAAGCTGGATTTTTCATGTATCTCCAAAATCATTTTTTTAGCCTCATCCTTCGTCACTACCCTTTCCCTTAAGCACCTTGTAACTATTGCAAGTGTTCCATGGGCATTCAGCCCAAAGTTGCTGGCAACTTCCCTTGCTTCCAAATCATCAGTAAAAAACAGGCCTATTCTTTCCTGCTTGCAAAGTGCCATGCACGCAACTTCACCCAGCTCAATGTCATACTGCTCCAACAAATACTTTGCAAGGTCCTTATGCTCGCCTTTCAAACTTTTAACAAGAACATTCCTTAATTTTTTTATTCCATCCGCCAAATTCCTATCAAACTCATCAAGCACTTCTACTGGAATGTCAATTTCTTGGAACAGGGAAAGAATACCCAAATGCCCTATCTCATTCAAATGCATAAACGGGCCGGTGTCAAAAACACTCTTTTCAACCTTTGCCATACAAGCCCCAGTTAATGTCTTCTTTTATTGCCGCTTCAAGCCTCTCGGCCTTTGTTTTTCTGACAAGTTCCCGGATAGCTTCCCTGATAAGCTCAGACCTGTTGGCAAACCATCCTTCCTTGATCAATTCATCTATCGCTTCGAGTAGCCTTGGCGTTATCTTTGCCGGCACGGTTTCCATTTAAACACCTAATAGTATTACCATGGTAATACTTTTAAAGCTTAGCGTAGGGTTTTTATAGTCCAAGACATATAATAAACAGTCAAAGGCTCATGTCTTTGATGAGTCTTATTCTAAAAAATGTTAGAGGTGTAAACATGGCTATGGGTATGGATTTAGGTTTGAGTGCAGGAGGCCGCAGTAATCCACAATCTAGAAATAACGGGGACTTTAAAAGGCTACTGACACATGATAATCCAATTTTTTTAGTACTTGATAATGTAACTATTAACGGTCGTAATGTTCGTTTACTTAATCCAGATGGTGCCTTAAGGTTTCTTTTGGAAAGAACTGACCGAAGAATAGTAAGTAGAGATGATCCACCGCAGGATGTCACACTCTTGGCAATATCAAGAGCTCAACGTGCATTGAATACGCTTTATACTGATCCAAGTGCTGGAAGAGACCCAGAAGTATTGGAGTCAATGCAAAGCTCTATTTCTATTGCAATAGACGACACGACACACATAACAAACACAGCTGATAAGATTACTGCATTACTGGTTATAATGGAAGCACAAATAGTCGTCAACAGGAACAATCGAGAAGAAAAGCATGAAGCTGCACAAAAAACACTTATTTCTGCAATTAAAGAGCTACAAAACCTAGACATCACTGACAAGTACAATACCGCCGTAATTACGGCAGTTGCAGAAGCATCTGTAATCCTAGTAAAAGCACTACCTGTTCCTGACCTTCAGGTAAATGACAGCTCCTAGAGGAATATAACAGGCCTAAGAGAAGAATCCATTTCTTCGGGCCTTGTCTTTGTTTATTTTAATATTAGAGGTTAAACCATGACATCCAACATGATCGCTGTAAAATCAATAAATGAACACGCAAGGGCTTTGGCTTCACAAGGCCGAATAACTTGGATAGACGTTCATAACTTGGCTGTTGCCCTTAGAGACAATGGCAAACATGCACCCTCCTTGCTAGGATTTTTCAGAACCCCCCAAACAGACAGATATCCAGCAGCAGAAGCTGTTATCAAAAACGTCCGCGGGGACGAAGCTCAGAGAGCATTTTTTAGTTTTCTTGGTGTTAAAGTTGCAAGCTCAGTAGAAAGGCCACCCTTATTTACGGATGCGGTTACTCAATCCCAAACAGACGCAACTACGCATCCTTTAGATGACTCAGGCCAAGCAAATGGCGGATCAAAACACATATACGTGGACCAGAGCGTAATTGAAAACATTAAGAATAACGGCTATAGGCTCCACGCATTCGAAGGACTATCTGCTGCAGCAAAAGAGGCAATAGAAAGTGGCGAAGTCGTTGAGATGGAATTCTTTGGCAGGAAGCGCTTTGGCTATTTTAATAAAAACGGACCAAAGAATGACGGTGGGTTTGTTGAGCTAAGCGCAAAGGTGGACAATTCCTACATTGGAAAGGATGCTGCTGTTCTTGACTATGCAATGGTAACAGCCAAAAGCACAGTGCGTGGAAACGCAAGAGTTTCAGGAAGTGCAATTATCGAATCTAGTGACATATCCGAAAACGCTGATGTCACTGGCCATGCAATAGTGGTGAAATCTGAAGTTTCAGATAATGCAAGAGTATTAAAACATGCAGCTATTGAAGCTAGCAAGATACTTGGAAAAGCTGAAGTAACTGATCGTGCAAAAGTGAACTATTCCGAAGTTTCTGACAATGCAAAAGTCTCCGAGCACGCTATCCTTGAGAACGGTGCAAAAGTCTCCGGCAACGCAAAAATCTTTGGGAACCCTGTGGTTTGTGATGGTTCCAAAGTTTATGGAGATGCAGAAATTTCAGGAGAATCACTTGTTTCTGGTGCCGAAGTCTTTGGAGATGCTGAAGTTTACGATAATGCAAGAGTACTTCCAAAATGTAAGGTATATGGTCACGCTGCCGTCTACGGCTCTGCATGTGTCTCTGTTGATTACCATACCAACCTACCATGCGAGATTTATGGCGATGCATACATTCGTGGAGAAGCACAAGTTATCAGCTCTATTATCCATGGAGATACAACGCTTTCAGGAGATGTACAAGTTATCTATTCCAGAATATCCAAAAACACCAATCTCTCTACTGGCACAATAAATTCTGAAGAAATAAGCTAAGAATCCAAGACAATTAGTAAATTGAAAGGGATTCGAACCTGAAGGTAATTAATGAAAAATTAGGTAATGAACTGGTGAATCAATGGATCAATTTACACAAGTTAATAAATCTACACCGCAAAGGCCAGCAGAAAGTCAAAGGACTGCCAATGGCTCCTTTTCACATCAAGAACCAAAAGATGATGGGATAATGGTTTTTAAAGGTCCTAAACGAGAACAAGGTGAAAAGTTCGTTCCACATGATCCGATGTTTTCAATACTTAGCGGCATGTTTAGTAATGGCGTAACTTCCTTTTCCTACAATTCAGCGGCAGCATATATTGCAATGAATGCTGGACTAAGTATAACCCCATGGATTCCTCCAAGAATCAAAGACAACAAAAGGCTCTGCTTCACAACTACTACAAGATTTTTTGGGTTTCAAGCTCCACTCACTCCAGTAATAAATACTTCCGATGATACCCAAGATTATACCATAACCCACGAAATAGCTGCAATCGCAAATGGCTCATTTTACAATACTTGTAAAGGAATCCAAAATGACGAGCGCATGAGGGCCCTTGCATACTATATAATACAAAGGTACGATGCACAGGGCGTAAGCGAGGTAATAGATGCCCTTGCGCGCTGGGTATCCCTCAACATCTACTTGTTTAATATAGTTAATATAAATCAAAAAATGGCGGATATAAAGAAAGAAGGCCCTCTAGTTCCGAGTGAAGGTATTGCTCAAGACCTTGATGTCCGAGTTAATCATTCATTCCTAAGCGGAGCTGAGATAATAAGAAAAGGTGGGCTGTGCCATGACTTTGCTAATCTGCTAAGCGACCTTCTTAACAGCGTGGGTATCCCAGCAAGACCGGTAATGGTTACTTGGCTTGGAGCGGAAGTTAGTAGTAACAAAAATGAACCAAAACAGGGTGCCCATGCATTCGTTGAGGTCTATGTTCCTGAAACTGGCAAAATTTATATTGATGCAATGCCCTCTGAATCAGTTGACGGGGTTTTCGGATATGTAAGGCGTGCAAAAAACGCAAAAGAACTTGTCGAACTGTTTCTCTTACTCGGGAATCCTAACTTGGTTATATTCAATATGCAGATAACAGGCGCAATGCCATCAGAGTCCGTAACACCAGAACTAAGGGCTTTGCTGGAACAATATCCTGCAACCTATGCAAGGCAGCCGGAATTCTTGGAAATATTCAGCAGTTTTCTTGCAAAATATGGAGATGACTACTGGATACATTTTGTGCAAAAGCTGTAGTCCACTCAAAATCATACAAAGATCAATCGTGTGTATGAGAAAATCCTACCCTAACTCACTATAATTATTTATATGGAAAATGTAAGATTATTATCATGCCTCAAAAACAAATGGATTCTCAAAATAAGCAAAGCACCAACCTGGACAAATGGGCAATTATCATATTCTCCAACCTAGAGGATCATGTAAGGTCCTATTACAAGGGTGTTGACAGCCTAAGCAGGTTGGAGGAATTCCTAAAATGGTTTTATCCACAAAAAGCCAAACTCCTTGAACAGTTTAAGCAAGATCTGCACGATGGCAAAATAAACGTGCCAATAGGAGACTTTCTGAACATGCAGTTTGCTGCTGGCTTCTGGTTAGGTACGCGTTACGCTGCGCATGTTGGCTCAAAATTCACAAGTGAAAAAGCTGGCGAGTTTCCAAGAATAATTCCTCCAGAAAAAAAAGACTATGACATGTACGGTCGCAGGATAATTCGGGAAAAAACGGCCTCCGCGGAATTTGACGCTAGGTCCGGGGTATTCCGTATGCAACTTTTTGACCTTTCGGACGCTAATTTCACTGCCCAACTAAGAAAACTTGAGTATCCTGCAATAGTGCTTATGGGCTTCAACCTCGGCCTTCATGAAGGTACTCATGCACTGCCTTACGTTTTTTATCAGAATATCTCATTACGCAAGCCTTCCACCCTGCAGAATATACTCCTGCGTACCCAATCATTATCTGAGCTTGCTACGAGTTATTCCCAGAGCAACTACGGTCTTCCAATAAAAAGTGTTGATCTAAATCGCATACCTGCAGGATTCTCTTTTGGCGCAAGGTACGCTCCACATAGTCTAGGACCTAGCAGCGGCTTGTCGAATAGAATCGATTACAATCGCGAGTACTTTGAGCACTTTCTGGCTCCTTATCTCCTTCCTCGCCTTGGGGGAAAGTTCAACCTGTTCAACTTGA
>JACQQB010000077.1 GCA_016207225.1 Microcaldota archaeon
CCTGCAGAAACTGAGAAAAAAGCCCAGGAATGCTATGAAGCAGGAAGAGCTGTCATCAATTTACTGGAAAGAAAGATTTATCCAAAAGATATTCTGACTAAGAAAGCCTTTGAGAATGCGATTACACTTGTTATGGCTTTGGGTGGTTCCACAAACGCTGTTTTGCATTTGATAGCTATGGCAAAGGCGGCAAGAGTTGATTTGACCATGGGTGATTTTGACAGGATTAGTGCGAAAGTTCCGCATATAGCAGACTTGAAGCCAAGTGGAAAATACGTCATGTTCGATTTGCATAAAGTGGGAGGAATACCCGCAGTCATGAAGGCACTTTTGGATGCTGGCTTGCTGCATGGTGATGCACTGACAGTTACTGGTAAAACCCTAGCTGAAAACCTGAAGGATGTTGAGCCTCTAGCCCAGAACCAGGATGTGGTTAAGTCACTTAATAATCCGTTAAGGAAAACCGGGCCCATAGTTATTTTAAAGGGTAACTTAGCACCTGAAGGAGCAGTTTGTAAGATTGCGGGCATGAAGGAAACATCTATTACAGGCCCTGCCAAGGTTTATGATTCTGAGGAAGAGGCATTGGAAGCTATTCTAGCCAAAAAGATAAAGAAAGGAGATGTAATTGTAATCCGCTATGAAGGCCCGAAAGGTGGGCCAGGGATGAGGGAGATGCTTTCCCCAACTTCAGCTTTGGTAGGTGAAGGCTTGGGTGAGGGGGTTGGCTTGCTTACAGATGGAAGGTTTTCCGGTGGAACGCATGGTTTAGTTGTCGGGCATGTTGCACCTGAAGCACAGGTTGGAGGACCGATAGCCATAGTTAAAGAGGGGGATTCGATTACGATTGATGCATCGAAGAAACTAGTCCAGATCAACATAAGCGAAAACGAAATAAAGGAAAGACTGGGCAAGTTTAAAGCGCCGCCATTGAAATACAAGACTGGTGTTTTGAATAAATATGCAAGGCTGGTTAGTTCAGCTTCTGAAGGAGCGGTAACAGATAATAGTGAATAATTAAAATTGCTTAGTTTAGAATATAGTATGCTCAAAGAGGCTTTTCTTGAGATTTTTCCAGAGAAACCTGTTCCTACTTTTAATCAGATTGTCTATTCATCCAGAATAAGGTTTTACAATGCATATGCCAGTCTTAGGAATAGTGAGATTACGATAAAGTTGAGTAAAAATTATGAGAATGTGAACAGAAGTGTGGTTATTGGAGTCCTACAGAGTTTGCTGAGCAGGATATACAGAAAAAAGATTGTGACGCAAAGAATGAGGGAAGCTGGGATATTTCTGGAGCAGCAGCGCAAGGAGTACAGGCCAAGGATAAAGAATGAAACACCGCAGGAGTTAAAGGAGAGTTTTCAAAGAATCAACCTGGAATATTTTGATAATTTGCTTCAAATGCCATTACTGAACTGGGGTAGAGATAGTTACAGGAGACTTGGACAGTATGTTGGGACTTTTAATCTGATTAGGATTTCCAGGCGTTTGGAAAAATCGCCTCCGTATGTCCTGGATTATATAATGTACCATGAAATGCTGCATTTGCAAAGAGATAGAAACAGGAAGAAGCATGCAAAGGTACATACTAAAGAATTCAATACACTTGAGGAAAGTTTTAAACTGGTAAAAGATGCGAAAAGATGGATAAAAGAGAATTTGAGTAGAAGAAGATATTTTTAACCGAAGAGCAGTTTGAGATAGAATAGTGGAGAGACAAACTGCTTTTTTGCTTGTTCGTTTACCAGCATGCCTGAAATAGTTTCCCTGACATGCTTGCTTTTGCTTGCTTTTTTAATTATCAGGTTAAGAAGGAACTTATGCTGGCCAATCTTTTGCAGGTAGTAACTGGTTTTAAGCTCAGGTCCAAGTTCTTTCCATAATTCAACATCGTATTCTTTTAGGTTGTTTTCAGAAACATCATTCGCTTTCAGTGCTTTGTCTATTACTCTTGAGGCAATCCTGGCGCTTACCATTGAATTTCCTATGCCTTCACCGGTGAACGGGTCTATCAATGATGCACTGTCGCCTAGAAGAACGTATCCATTCCCATAGCATTTTACTTTTTTAGAACCGAATGGCAAGGTCCAGCCCTTTATATCAGACATCAGTTCTGCACCCTGAAACCTTTCCTTGAATAAAGGATCGTTCTTGATTGCTTCAAGCATTGAGGTTTTTAGGTTAATTGCTCTTTTCTGCATATCATAAGTTAGCATTCCCACGCCGACATTTGCAGTGCCATTCTCCAGCGGGAATATCCAGAAATAGCCGGGTAAAACTGAATTAATAAAATGAATCTCGATATTTTTGGTCAAGCCCTTGATGTTTTTGTAATAAGCCCTCAAGGCCACGCAGGAGTGCTTTGGGTCTGTGTTCTCAGCATTAACTTTTCTTGCCACAACGGATAAGGCACCATCTGCTCCGACTATTATTCTGCCTCTGAATGTTTTCTCTTTTTTTGCATTCAGGTCCATACACCTGACTCCAACTACGTAACCGTTTTCCTTAATCAGGTCAGTTACCTGGAATTGTTCAAGTACAGTTGCATATTTTTTAGAATGTTGAAAAACAATGTTGTCAAAAACCTCTCTCCTGCATACATATCCAAAGCCCTTGTTTCCGCCATAACCTGAGGGAAATGGTATTTCTACGATAGTGGCATCAGGTGAGGAGAATAGTACTCCGTTAACTTTTTCATGTGGCTGGGTTTCTATTGCGTCCATTAGACCAAAGTCTCTTAGAACCGAGACAGATTTACCGCTTACTGCATCCCCGCAGGTTTTATCTCTTGGGAATTTTGCCTTTTCAAGCAACAACACTTTATAGCCTGCTTTTCCCAAGTAAGTTGCACATGTAGAGCCCCCTGGGCCTCCACCTACAACTATAACATCAAAATTCTCTTCTTCTGCCATAAGTTCACCAAATAGCGGTCGATTTTGTATTTTTAGTACCATATTATTAAAAACTTTCTCCATTCTTTGAGAGTATTACATATATTCCTCATTCAGCTTTTTACCGTTTATTAGGTCCCTTATCGCCTGTTTTAGCCTTTTTTCATGTGTTTCCTGTCTTTTCGCATCTTCTATCCATAGTATGTATTCCTTTCTGTAAGTGTAAGCTAAATTGTTGAAGTTTTCAAGTGCTTTTTTGTTAGAGTCTAAAGCTTTCTTCAAGTCTTTAGGAATAGTTAGTTCTTTCTTGATTCTTAGCCAGAAAGCCTATTGCTTCAGCAATAGGATGAATAGCATCTTTACACTCTCCATTACTCAATCAAAGCTTTTACAGGGTCTATTTAAGAAATTAAAGGTTTTTTAACCTTTTTCTGTTTTGGTTCTGGCACACCGCTCTCTAGCCTTAAGAACTCCAATACCCAATAAACTTTGGGAAGGCGAGTCAATGAGACTAACAAATCAGGTTAGAATTGAAACTGATGAAGAAATTCTGGACAAGCTAGGCTACGCAACAAACAAATTGTGGAACACAGCCAACTACCTGACAAGACAAAAGTATGAAAAAGACAAAACATTCCTCTGGTATTTTGACTATTGCAAACAGCTAAAAAACAACTTCTGGTACAAACAACTACCTTCCCAAACAGCCCAGGCAATATTGCAAAAATTGGATGGCTCATACAGAAGCTGGCTCAAGCTAAGGAAATCAAATGAAAAAGCACACATTCCTGGGTTTAGGAAAAAGAATTCTATATTCATAATTCCAGTAAAATACCAGCAATTACAGTACATAAAAGAAGACAGTCTCCTAAGAATGCCTTTATCCAAAAGATTCAGGGAAGAGAATAAAATACAAAACAAGTTCCTATTCCTCAAACTGCTCTTTCCCCTAAAATGGAATGGAAAAATAAAGTATGTAGAACTATTCAAAAGAAACAACAAATGGCTGGCAAGCATAACAGTTGAAATAACAGAACCAAAAAGAACAGAATCAAGCAAATCAATGTCCATAGATCTAGGAATAAAAAATTTGGCAACATGCTTCACACCTGGGAAATCAATAATCTACAAAGGTAGCGAGGTGCTGGCAGTTCAAAGGTATTTCAACAAGGAAATAGCAAAAACAGACAAGACCTTATCCACACAGGAAAAAGACAGGAGCAAAAAACTGACAATTCTGCATTCCAAAAAGAAAAAACAAACCAAGCATGCCATTCACAGTTTGTCAAAATCCATAATTGCATTTGCAAAAGAAAACAATATTGGAAAAATTCTCCTGGGCGACATAAGAAATATCAGAAAAGACAAGCATTTCAACAAGAATTCTAGTCAAAAGCTTCATTCATGGCTTTTTGGTCAACTAACCCAGCAGCTGGAATATAAGGCAGAACTGGCTGGCATACAAATATTGAAGGTTAGTGAAAGAGGGACAAGCAGGACTTGTTCAGGATGTGGAATAATAAGAAAGGCAAACAGAAAATATCGAGGCTTATATGTCTGCAACAACTGCAACCTCAAAATTAATGCAGACATAAATGGTGCAATAAACATCTACAAAATGTATCAGGGGATCAATGAACCTGTAGTGGCTGCCATGGCACAGCCAGTAGTAGTCCAATTATGGAACAAGCATAACTGGATGAGGCAAAACTCTAGCAAAGGAAGAAACCTGGCACTTTAGTGCCAAGAGCATGTCATTTTAAGACAATTCACTTAGTTTGCATATAAAGGTTCCGATTATACTGGAAAACCCTAAATACCAGTTCTGACCAAAGTTTCTCATGTCGAACAAAAAAGAGAGCTTTCCGGTAGTAGACCTCAAAGGAACTCCGGAGGAAATTGGGCTGCGGCATGGGGAATTACTGGAGAAAAGAATACGGGGGTTGATAGGTTTTTTTCAAGATCTGATCCTGAAGAATGATGTGGATATTGACAGAGAAAAGCCATTGTTGGAGACTGCTGGGTATAAGTTCAGGCAATATATTTCGGAATTTTCAAGTGATTATGTAAAGGAGATCGATGCTATTGCAAAGGGTGCAGGAGTAGATGCACGATTGATTTATGCACTTAATGCAAGGTCTGAGATAATCTCATGGCTAGCCAACGAGTGCACTGCCGTTTATTTTAGGAACTCGAGGATTTTAGGCCAGAACTGGGACTGGGCCAGGGAAATGGAGGAGTTGGCAGTGGTATTGAGAATAGAGCATGAGGACGGGCATAGGGTTCTGACAGTAACTCAACCAGGGATAATAGGAAAGATAGGTCTGAATTCATCTGGACTTGGAGTTTGTGAAAATTCATTGAATTGTGGTAAGAAACTGTATGGATTGCCATTACATGTTTTGTTGAGGGCAGTTTTGGATTCGAAATCTATTAGCGAGGCTAAGGCAAGGATAAAGAAAGCTGGATTAGGGAGAGCAGGCAATTTTCTTGTTGCAGATGCAAATGGGAATTATATGGATATTGAGTTTGCATGTGAGGAGGTTTTGAATTTGGATAATAGTGAGGAGATTTTTGTACACACGAACCACTATATTGGAAAGGATATGAACGAAAGAAACGAGCATGAGAATTCTTTTGTAAGGTTGGAGCGTGCTAAGGAGATTGCAAAGTCAATAGAAGGCCAGAAGATAGAGGATATGAAAAGAATTCTTTTGGATAAGGAATCGAAAAAGTTTCCAATATGCAGGCCTTATGTAAGTGATCCACATATAGGAACTATGGGAACTGTTTGCTCAATAATAATGGATTTGCAAAAGCTTGAAATGAGTGTGACCGATGGCAATCCGTTGGAAAATGAATTTAGGGCAATCAAGGTATAATTTTTAATACTTTTAGCTCTAATTTCATAGCAAGTGTTAGGATGGACCGTATTGACCAGTTAATCGGAAACGCATTGGACCCTAATTGTTTGATAAGAGTAGAGATGATACAGGACTTAGCTTTGCATAAGGACAGCAGGGCAGTAGACCC
>JACQQB010000080.1 GCA_016207225.1 Microcaldota archaeon
GATTTTGTAGTATTCTTTATTGATGAAGTTAATGCAGAAATCGGTGAACAAATAGTCCTGCTAGACCTGTTTGCCAAAAAAGGCTGCTTTATTTCAGACTTGGACCTATCCAACTACATCAAGAACACAAGCCTGGCCAACTGGCCAACCCTATCACAGGCAGAAGCTAGCAGGTTCATACTCGAGCAGTACTCCCCCACTCCTAAAGAAGGTGAACCGATAGTTTTCATAGACCACTCGTTTGAGGTTAAGGGAATAGGAAGCGTGCTTTTGGGCTTAGTCCATCAGGGGACGGTCAAAGTCCATGACAATCTTATCTGCTATCCAAGCAAAAAAGAGCTTGAAGTAAAGAGCATCCAAAAAAATGACCAGGACGTGAATGAAGCTTTCTATACTGACAGGCTTGGTTTGGGGATACGCAAGCTCAGAAGTGAAGACATAGAACGGGGAAGTGTAATCTCAAAAAAAGAATTGCAAGTGGTCAAAGAAGTAGAAAATAAAATCGCGTATTCCAAATTCGCATCCAAAGACTCTACTGCTTTGCATGCATTCCACTGCCTTCAAGCTGTCCCCTGCACTGTTAAAGACAATAAAATCCTGTTTGAAAGGGAACTGGCTCTTGTTCCAGGGCTGCCAATAGTCTTCTGCGATTTAAACAAAAAACTTAGAGTTATAGGAATAATCAAAGTTGCCTAAGCTACTGCCTCTGTACTTCTTACCATCACTATATCTGCAATCAACACACCAACACCTGAAGTGAATTTCATATCTATGCAAATGCCGCCTGTTTCAAATCTGTTTCTAAAAACTGGCAAACCCACAAAAGCAGCTCTTCCAGCAAGGTCCAAGTTCATCTTTACAGAACCTAAAACACTACCGGCAACAACTCTATCTGGCAAGCCAGATATCGGGTTTGAGTCGCCATAACTATGAACAAGCGGGGTAACTATCAATGCCTCCTCATTTATCGGTGTAAACACTGTTCTATAATCCTCTTCCCTAACATCATACTGCCAAACAGGTCTACCGTCTGAAAGTACTATGTTGCCCTGGCTATCAATCTTTACAGGGTTAATGGAAACAACGTAACCCAGTTCTTTTGTAAGGTCCACTTCTTTTCCGTTCACAACTACTGTTTTTGGTATGCAGTCAATAACCCTGAGCCTCTCAGTTGACGGGTCAAAAACCTCCAACGCCTTCCCAATCGGCTTACTATCCAATCTGTAGCCAATAACCTGCCCGCTAACACAACTTAAGCCATTGCCAAACTGTCTCCATTCCGATTCGACCAAGAGCCTTCTAGCTAAAGCTAGTGGTAACATAACCTCATTGCGATGAAACCTCCCAAGAACCTGCTCCATAGTGGATACTTTATGCGTTTCATAGAATCTTCCACTAACTTTAACATTAGTTGTGGGTATCAATACTCCTGCCATAATGATCAACTTTAAAAAGAAGCTTGTCAGAAGCACAAGCCTCTGACATTATCCTATATTGTCTAATATATTTAAACCTGTCCAATCCTAATTGAGAAGGCATTTAAGTTTTTTCATACATAATGTGAAGAGTTGATATCATGGGAGCTTACAAACACATCAAAGAAACATTTCAAAAAGAATACGCTGAAAGAAGCAGCATATACAGGCAAAGAATAAGTGCTTGGAAGGATGACGAGGTAGTAGCCAGAATCGAAAGGCCTACCAACATAGCAAGGGCGAGGGAACTGGGCTACAAGGCATTGCAAGGTTATGTAGTTGCAAGAGTGAGGGTAAGAAAAGGAAGAAGAAAAAGGAAACAGCCAGACTTAGGCAGAAAGGCTTCAAAATCCGGGAGATTCAAGTCACCAGGCTTCTCACTGCAGGCAATAGCCGAGCAGAAGTCAAACAGGAAATTCGAAAACTTAGAAGTTCTTAACTCTTATTTTGTAGGTGAAAATGGAACTTACAAATTTTTTGAAGTTATATTGATAGACCCAAACCATAACAGCGTAAAGATAAACGCAAAGCAAAAGGGCAGAGTTTACCGTGGTCTTACAAGTGCAACCAGGAAAGCACGTGTATGAGATATTTATGCGCTTTTTCGATCTGCATGTAAAATTCGAGTTTAAGGACTTTCAAACTTTTGGCTTCCATAACATAGGGGTGAATAACTCCACAATTATTGAAGTAGTTGTCAATAACTCTAATCAACTTTCTAAAAAAATAGCAAATAAAATCAACATTGTGAATTCTACAAGTGTTGAACTGCTAAAAAAAGGAATTAAAAAATTTGACTTAGTCTATTTTCCTGGCTTTTATCTGGATTCAACCTTAATAAGGGCAGTTGCAGAAAATAAGAAGGCGTTTGAAATTCCAATCTCAGATATCCTCAATGTATCTGGAATCAAGAGAGCTTACATAATGGGAAGAATCAGACAGTTCTTGAGACTATGCAATAGGTCCCATGCCTCCTATGTTCTAACGAGCAGGGCCAAAGATACCCTTGAAGTCAAAGCTCCTTCAGAAATGATTGCTATTGGCGAAATCCTCGGCTTAACCAAAGACCAGGCAATACGGGCCATAACAGAAACACCAGAAAGCATACTAAGAAAGGTTTTAAGATGAATGTAAAGCCAACTGAAAAAATCAAAAAAAGGTACATTGCATTAAGGTTAGAATCCGAGAAAGAAATACCTGCAAACCTAGTAGAGTATAATATATACAAGAGCATACTGGAGTTTTTAGGTGAATATGGATATTCACTGGCTAATCCAAAACTAATTAAGTATAATAAATCTATTGGTATAATAAGATGTAACGTAAACGAGGTAGAAAAAGTAAAAGCCGCATTGGTTTTGACCAGTCAAATCAACAACATTCGTGTATCAATACACACCTTAGGTGTATCAGGAACATTGAACAAGCTTAGAACTAAGAAAAAAATATAAATTGTATAGTTACTAATGATAAACGTAAGGAGGATCAACTATGTATCCGGGTTCTTCACAGGCATATGACAGAGCAATTACAGTTTTCAGTCCAGATGGAAGATTATTCCAAGTAGAGTATGCTAAAGAAGCAGTAAGGAGAGGAGCAACAACTGCAGGCCTAGTCTGTTCAGACGGTGCTGTTCTGGTTGCATTGAAGACAATAATGTCTCCTTTATTGGTTTCTGACTCTATGAAAAAGGTCTTCGCAATAGATAATCATATGGGTGCCACTGCATCAGGCTTAGTTGCAGATGCAAGACGCTTAATAGACATCGGCAGGCTGGAAGCCCAAAAGCACAGGCTATCCTACAGCGAGCCATCTCCTATAGAGTCCATTGCTAAAAATATCTGTGATTTAATGCAAGTTTATACACAATACGGGGGCATAAGGCCTTTTGGCGTTTCATTGTTGATTGCCGGTGTAGACACTGAACCAAGGCTGTTTGAAGCTGAGCCAAGTGGTGCACTGACAGGCTACAAGGCAGACGCTATCGGAAGCGGCAAGAAAGATGTCGATGCAATATTCGAGAAAGAGTACAGGGACGGAATGAACATGGAAGAAGGCATAAGTCTAGCACTGAAAGCACTCAAGAAAACAGTCGAAACAAAGCTAAGGCCTGAAAACATAGATATTGGGGTAATCCCAACCAAGACCAAGATGTTCTCAATGCTTTCCCAAGATGAAATTGCGAAATACTTATCTAAATCCTAAGGTCTCTCTATGGCAAGTCTTGACACTGCTATAATCGCCCATCTAGAGACTCACGGGGAAAGGTTCGAACTGCTTGTTGATTCCCAGCTAGCGTATCAGTATAAAATTGGAAAAAAGACCGATTTGAACAATGTTCTAGTCGTTGAAGAAGTATTCAAAGACGCTAAAAAAGGTGAAAGACACAAAGCAGAAGTAATAAAAAAGGTTTTCGGCACAAATGACTTAAGGGAAATAACAGACAAAATATTAAAAAAAGGTGAAATCCAATTAACTACGGAGCAAAAAAGGCAAATGCTCCAAGAGAAAACTAAGAAAATAGTAGCGATCTTGGCAAGAGAATGCATTGACCCAAGGACAGATGCCCCCCATCCTGCAGTCAGGATTGAAAAAGCGCTTGAAGAAGCCAAGGTGCACATAGATGCCTTCAAGGATGCAGGAGCCCAGATTGATGATGTTGTAAAAGCACTTCGTTTGGTACTGCCATTAAAATTTGAAAAGATCAAGATTGCCATCCGTGTACCACCTGAACATGCTCCAAGGTCATACGGTACAATAAAAGAGTTCGGGATTCAAAAGGAAGAATGGCAAAAGGACGGAAGCTTGATTGTAGTCATAGAAATTCCAGCTGGAATGCAAAGCGAGTTCTATGATAAGATAAATAAATTAACGAACGGAAATGTCGAAACTAAAGTAATCAAATAAAAATTATATTTAAAGAGAGTGATTTAAAATGCGAATTGTAGTACCAGGTGAGATGATAGCTGACTCACCCAAGGAAATATCCTACGCCTATATAGATGGAGATAAAACATACTCTTCAGTAGTAGGCTTATTCAGCGAACAAGACCTGAGGCTTATACCTTTACAAGGCCCATATGTCCCAATAACTGAGGATGTGGTTGTGGGGGTTGTGGAGGACGTTAAGTTTGCAGGCTATAATATGGACATAACATCTCCATACAAGGGCTTTTTACTTGCTAAGGAATGCGGGAGAGAGCAGTTTGACCTTGGAGACATAGTCCTAGCCAAGGTTAGGGACGTTGATGAAGTCAAGAATGTTAACCTAATCGAGCCAAGGAAACTGCTCAACGGCGAGATAATCGAGATTTCCTCAGTCAAAGTTCCTAGGGTTATCGGTAAAAAAAGCTCAATGCTTGAGATGATAAAGGCAGCAACCAAGTGTGAAATTCATGTTGGTAAGAACGGAAGAATCTGGATAAAGGGACAAAACAGCGCAACTGCCACAAGGGCAATTCTCAAAATAGAGAAAGAAGCCCATACGGACGGACTAACAGACCGGATAGGCGCGTTCCTTAAAGAACAAACAGGTGATATTAATGGCCAATGATAGTGAAAAACCGCAATTATTAGTTAATGGAAAAAGAATCGATGGAAGAGCACTCGATGAGATCAGAGAAATTAAAATTCAGGCAGGGATATTGAACAAGGCAGACGGCTCTGCTTATCTGGAATGGGGCAACAATAAAATCTTAGCAGCAGTCTACGGGCCGAAAGAATGCATTCCAAAGCATGACATGAACCCATACAAGGCTGTGATACACTGCCGATATGCAATGGCTCCATTTTCTTCATTGGAAGAGCATGGCAGATCAGGCCCTAACAGAAGGTCAACAGAACTATCAAAAGTAATTCGTGAAGTTTTTGAAAACGTAATATTCACTGAATTATATCCAAAGACAGCAATAGACATATTCATTGAAATCCTGCAGGGTGATGGCGGTACAAGGTGCGCAGGCATAACCGCAGCAAGCGTGGCTCTGGCCAACGCAGGCATACCAATGAAAGACCTGGTAGCTGCAGTCGCTGTAGGAAAAATAGGGGGCGAAGTCGGGATTGATTTCTCAAAAGATGAAGACAATTTCGGAGAATCAGACCTGCCACTGGCAATAGCTCCACGAAACAATGAGATTTTACTTTTACAGATGGATGGCCTACTGACTAAAGAAGAGCTTAACAAGGCATTCGGAATGGCTTTCGAGGCTGTCAAGCGTATCAACAAGATTCAATCAGAAGCAGTAAGGGCCGTATACAAAAACACAGAATAGGTGATGAAGTGGAAATTTTAGATGAAGTTAAAAAAGATTTTGTTATAGACTTAATCAGGAAAAATAAGAGGCCGGATGAAAGAGACTTCCTGAGTTACAGGCCAATAACCATCCAGAAGGATGTTCTAACCTCTACTGAAGGCTCAGCCTTAGTTAAAATCGGGAATTCCCAAGTTCTAGTCGGAATTAAAATGGATAAGGGAACTCCATTCACGGACAGGCCTAAGGAAGGCATCTTAGCCACTAATGCAGAGCTCTTACCTTTGGCCTCCCCAACTTTTGAACTCGGCCCACCAGATGAAAGGTCAATCGAGCTGGCAAGAGTTGTTGACAGGGGCATAAGAAGCAGTAGTGCAATCGATTTGAAATCTCTCTATATTGCAGAAAACTTAGTCTGGGCTGTTTTCATCGACTTATACGTTCTGGACCATGATGGTAATCTTATAGATACTGCAGCTCTAGCTGCAATGGCGGCTTTGCTGAATACCAAGCAGCCTAAATTTGAAGACGGCAAGGTTATAAGAAAAGAACCAATGGACAAACTAAAAATAAATGCCAGGGCAGTGACATGTACGTTTGCAAAAATAGATGGTAAATTGGTGCTCGACCCCTGTCTGGACGAAGAAACGGCAATGGACGCCAGGCTAACCATAGCAACTGACGAGAACAACATATGCGCAATGCAAAAAGGCTGCCTAGGCGGATTCAGCGCTGACGAGGTAAATCAGCTCATAGGCGTGTCTTTTGAGAAAGGGAAAGAGTTAAGAAAACTAATTGAGTAATAATCTAACTCTAGGTGATGTTTATGGCTAAGAGCTCAGTGCGTTATGGAGCAGAATTAAGACGAAGAGCAGAAGCTGTTCAAAAGTCAAAAAGAGCCAAATATGCATGCTTCAAGTGCGGTAAGAAGAATGTCAAGAGAATAAGCTATGCACAATGGAGATGCCGCTCATGCAACGCAAAATTTGCAGGCGGGGCATATTCACTGTCAACTACTGTTGGTGAAACAGGAAGAAGAATAATCCAGGACTTAAAGCGTAATGCTTAACTAAGGTGGTAACTTGTACGTTTGTTTTAAATGCGAAAAGCACATAAAAGAACTTGATGAATCTTTTGTAAGATGCCCTCATTGTGGCTGCAGAACTCTTTTTAAGGAAAGGCCAAACGTAACTAAAGAGCTGAAGGCAGAGTAGTCCTATGCTTTACATAACAAGCAGCAGAAAGCCCTGCTTAACAACCAGAAGGCTATGCAAATCCCTTTCTTTAATCCTGCCCCGAAGTGTTTATGAGAACAGGGGAAAGAAGAACATAGATGATGTGGCTTCTAGGGCAAAGTCGTTGGGCAAACAAAGGGTAGTGTTTGTTTATGAGCAAAAAGGAAATCCTTACAAACTAAGCTTTCTCAAGCTGAATAAAGACTGGAAATGGCTCACCACTGAAATAATCCTGAAAAGTGTCAAGCTCTCCAAGATTACCGTACAATTGCCAAGGGAACTTAAAGTAAACGCAAGTGAAAAACTCAAAGAATTGTTTTATTACGAAGAGCCAGAAAGTGATGAGTTCATAACACTGAACGAAAAAGAAGATAAAGTAATATTCACCCATAAGGATAAAGTACTGCTGGAACTCAAGGTTGGATACTATGAAAGTAAGAATGGAGATTCCATTTAAGTCTAACAAAGAGGCATCTAATGCGTATAAGGCATTAGTTCAAGAAACAGAATTCAAGAAAAGGAGTATTACGATAATCCAAGCAAAGAAAAAGAACCTTGTGATTACGGTTGAGAGTAATGAGCTGAGTGCTCTTAGAGCTACGGTAAATTCTTATATGCGCTTGCTCAAATTAATGAGTGATATAACACTAGCATTGAGGTGAGTTTTATGCAAATGTCCAAAGAGTTAGAACAGCAAGTTGCTGAATTCCAAAACCTTCAGAATCAGCTGCAAATAATCTTAACCCAGAAGCAACAGGTTAAACTGCAACTCGATGAGATAGGGGTAGCATTGGATGAGCTCCAGAAAGCTTCAGGTGCCATCTTTAAAGTCGCAGGCTCTCTTCTACTTGCTTCCAATAAAGATGATGCACAAAAAGACCTAGATGAAAGGAAAGAAACATTAACAGTAAGGACAACTGTCCTAACCAAACAAGAGGAAAAGCTGAGAAACAAGCTGATTGAGTTAAGAGACAAGATCCAAAAGGCTACCGGTGGCGTCGAGGGCGCTGGTTAAATGGCCCTTTCCTTAGCCCAACCCGTTTTAACTTTTTTTAAAAAAAATAAAAACAAAAAAGCAGTAATAATTGTCCACTCAATAGGTGATATAGATTCTGTGGGCAGCGCATTTGCCCTTACTTCCTGGTTTAAGAATGCCTCAGTTGTAATGCCGGACAATATAAGTGCCGCTTCCAAAAAGCTTGCGAGCCTCCTTAATCTTAAATTCTCGAAGTTCCCTTCCAATCCTGATATCGTACTTATTACAGACACAAACTCGAAGAGCTTTCTTGGTAAATACAAGGACAAGAAAATCAACTGCGTTCTAGACCACCATTCCATCCACAACGATTCTGTAAGAGCAGACTTGATGCTTGTTGACAATACCTACACCTCAACATGTGAGATTGTTTACGAGTTGTTGAAAGAACTTAAAGTAAAAATAGACAAAAAAACAGCAACTTGCCTAGCTGCCGGCATTATTTATGATTCAGCCCAATTCAAAACAGCTCGAAATAAAACTTTTAAGTATGTCCATGATTTACTGGTTATTGGCAAAGTGGAATATGAGAAACTTCTCATCCTACTCGATGTCCCGCTAGACTTATCACAAAGAATGGCATTGCTCAAGTCTGCCCAGAGAATGGAAATAACTCGGGAAGGGAACTTCATAATAGCCTCCTCTGCAGTAGGTTCATTCGAGGCAGCATCTGCAAGCTCGTTTGTTGAATTAGGTGCAGACTTTGCCTTTGTCGGCTGCCACTGTGAGGACGGCCGGATTTCTGCAAGGGCAAGGTCTGAGTTAAGCACTAAAATCAACCTGGCAAGCATAATGGGCCAAGTAGCCAAAGAGTTCAATGGCTCCGGAGGCGGTCATCCTGCTGCAGCAGGCCTCAACAACATTCCAACTGAAAGGGTGGAGGATGCATTAAAAAGATGCGTTCAAATAACTCAGGAAAAGTTGAAAAAATTACCAAAGGCATGATTAACTTCTCCATAAGGTGTATTCTGTGAAGAAACTAATTACAATAAACTTCCTAAACTCGTTCATCTCCAGCGCAATTACCATAATAGTGCCATTAATCCTACTTGAGAAGAACATAGGCATAACGACAATCGGTCTTATCCTGTCTCTTTTACCCTTGGTCTTCATGGCTTCAAGAGCCATCTTTGCAGCTGTGGCAGACCAGATAGGTTTCAGGATATTCTTCATAATCCAATGGGTCACGACTACTTCAGCACTAATCTTCTACATGTTCAGCAATTCAATAGCATTTTTCCTACTTGGCAAGATATCTGAAGGTCTTAGGGACGGATCCTTCTGGTCTGTGAACAGGACTGCGATTTTCTACCACCATAGAAATAACGAAGGAATTGCAGCTGCAAGGTTCTCAAGCATAAGGAGAGTCGGCTATGCATTAGGGATGCTTGCTGCAGGCCTTGGCTTAGCCTACCTATCGTATAACTACCTGATCCTTGCCCTGATTTTCGTTTCAATGTTGATGGGGGTTGCTGCATTCCGCTTAAAAGATAAAGGATTTGGAAAAGTAAACATAAGTAAGACAGTTGAGCTCCTCAAGATCTCCAACAAGTCGAAAATATTTTGGGAGGCATCCGTTGCAATGTTCTTTGCCGGCATACTATGGACATTCGTTACCTTTGTATTGCCAATCTACATGCGTTCTGAATTAAGCCTAAGCTTTGATGTCATTGGCTCAGCCTTTGCTGCATACTACCTGATTGCTTCTGGAGCAACTTATCTGGGTATAAAATTCAAATTTTCTCATTTTAATGCTACGATAGCCCAGCTACTACTTTTTGGAGGTGCTGCTTTCCTGATTCCAATCGCAGGCGCACAAATTTTCTTCTTATTGCTATTCCTCCTGGCTGTTGGGGATGGCATATCCCTCATCATCTTTGAGGAGGTTGTCGCAACTGTCACTAAAGGGAAGTCAAGTGTTTCAACAGACATAAGCTATTTGCACGTTCCAAGCAGAATTGCAGAATTCCTCAGCTTCTCATTGTTCGGCTATATAATCCAATCCTTTGGCTATTCAATCGTGTTCATAATAACTGCAATTTCCTTTGTAATATTCTCTCTAATCTCCTACAGAATCCTAAAATTGAAAAACAACAACACTACAGCCTAACCAACCACTGTCTTTTAATAGTATGTCCACCATAAGAAAAAAATCAAAGAGGCCAACGATGAAATTCGCATATGCTAACGCTAAAAAATTTGAGGAGGCAGACTACATACTTTTTGGTGTGCCCGATGAGACTGGCTCTCATTCCGAACTTAAGGGTGTTAGCCTGGCACCAAACACCATACGGAAAATATCCAATGAACGATTCGGAATCAAAAGAGGAAATAAAATCTCCTTATTCCAGCCTCAGCAAGGTGTCTTGCCTAAAATCTACGATTATGGGAATGTAAAGAAAAAGGAAGTGGAAGGCTTAGCTGAAAAGATAGTGGAGGCAAGGAAAAAGCCAATACTACTAGGTGGAGACCATTCAATAACCTATGAAGTCTTAAAAGGAATAAGCAAAGTCAAGGAAGTCAGCTTTGTTTATTTTGATGCTCACCCCGACTTTATCTCATCTGAAAGGCATTATTACGGTTCTGTAATCTGCGACATTTCGGAACTCAAGAATGTTAAAGTTAAGCAAAGCATCGAGATAGGCATAAGAGTGCCTGAGGCCGAGGAACTTTACAACTTAAGAAAGTACCATGTTAAAACAATCACAAGCCTGGAATTAACCCAGATAGGAATCCACAAAGCACTGGAAAGAATCAGAAGCATGATTAAGAACTACATCTATGTCTCAATTGACATGGATGTCCTGGACCCGGCCTTTGCACCAGGTGTCAACACACCAATTCCGGGTGGCATGAGCAGCTCTGAACTGATATTCCTGGCTAAGAACACATTCCGCTTACGTGGTGTTGGCTTAGACATCATGGAAGTTAACCCAAAGCGTGATGTAAATGACATAACCTCCCAGCTAGCAACCAGTCTAATAATAGAAACCATAGCGCTATAAGAAGAAAGAACCTCAGATGCTGTTAGCAACATCATATTGTGTCAGTGGTTGTTCATATCGTCATAGGTACAATGATTATATCTGTTGTCCTTTAAATAGGTGACATAATGATAAAGCCGAACCAATACGACTTGCTCCTATTGCTTTTGAAAAAGCGCGGAGATGTTGAAACAGTAATCACAACTACGAATGAATTAGCGGAAGCTCTGGAAATGTCCCAGCAAAGCATCTCCCGCTGGCTTATTGAGCTTGAGCAGGAAGGCTTTATCAAAAGAACTGTTGGGGGTCTAATGCTTACTGACCGTGGCATACTGCTACTCAAGAAAATCTACTCTGTTCTAAAGGAATCTCTAGGAAAAGAGAAAGAAATTCTGTTCACCGGCTTTGTAACTTCAGGTGTAAAGGATGGAAGGTATTACCTCTCCTTGCCCGCATACAAGAAAAAATTCAAGGAAACCTTCGGCTTTATCCCATATCCTGGTACCTTGAATGTTAAAGTAGACCAGCCTGAAAAGAAGCTTTTGTTCATGGATAGAAAGGGCATAAGGATTGAGGGCTTTAATGAGGGTGGCAGATTCTTCGGCGGGCTCAAGGCATTCAACGGCATTATGAACAACCTCAAGATCATGCTCCTCATACCAGACAGGTCCCACTATGGCCCAGAGGTCATAGAGCTTATTTCTGACAAGTTCTTAAGGAAGAAGTTCAAACTTAAAGACGGTGACAAAATTAAGGTAAAGATAGTCCCATGAGGTTTAAAGCACGTCATATGACGACCTCTCGAATTTAAATAATCCCAAATATATAATAAAACGTCAGAGGCTTGCGCTTTTGACGAGCCTTATTCTAAACTTATATGAGGGGTGTTACTTTATGACAGCTGAATCACACAGATTAGTTAAAATAACGCAATTTGATTACAACGGAAATCAAAGAGCCATCGGTGTTTTGACAGGACCAAAACTTCGTTTTTCTGACATTTTTCCAGCTATCGATAGCTTCAACAGAGAGAACGGTACTAACTTGCGTTTAATAGGTCCTGATGTAGCTGAACATTTGCTTACCCGGACAACTGAGTGGAGGGCCGTGTCTGAGCACAGAGTCGTTCGTTTCCCAGTAAATATGGTAATAGCCTATGAGCAACCAGGCAAGCCGATAGGACCTGAAATTGTTTTTGCCTTTGAAAAACATCCAACAGTTACTTTATCCGTACCTGAAGATCATCAAGGTAAAATAGACATTGCCCTGTGTGTAATTAATCTAACTGCCACTGATTTTGTTCAAGAAGGGGGAAACGTAAGGCTTGCAGTCCCAAAAGAAAGACTAATCCTCGTTCAAGCATTTCCTAAAGATGACGGTTCTTATCCTGTAGACCCGGCAATCCTCATTCCACACGGGCAGCAAGTGGCGGATTCATTGGAAGCCAGACGCCTTTGCAGGGCTGCCGGTATCTCATACGTAGGCCCAGTAACAAGAGGATTTGAATACTACAATATTGTCCCTAAGCGTGGTACAGAAGAGAGGTCAAGAAGTCCAGACGCACCCCACAGTGCCAAACGTACAGTAGTCGCCTCACTAAGCTCTTTCGATACATTCCAACCGCTTGTTGAAATTGCATAATGCAATTATTTATCGTGAAGGTGAAAAAATGTCCGCCCTGAGAGTACACAATCCAGGTACAACTCCATCAACTGGACGAGTACCTATTCATTTGTCTAGTCCGCTAGTAGAAAAAAGGCTGGATGAGGGAAAAACTACTGGGTTACTTCCAAGCTTGGTCGTTCTCAGGGAAATTGGTTTATTAAATCGAGAACCAAATACAAACTCCCTAGGTAGTAGATTCCTAGAAATATGCAGTAGCCATGAGCTGGGAGAACAAGAAGCAGGCTCTTTCCTAACTGCCTATATTCAAATGTTTGCAGAATATGGGAAACGTGCAATAATAACAAGTGAAAATCTAGAACATTTTTTAGAATCTCTGGATCAATTCCTTCTAGCATGTTCAAAAGGTGGCCTGGTAAAACCAAATTCCAGCAGTGACCTCCACAGAGTTGGAACTAGATTTGCTGAAATATATGGAATAATGGAAGAAAAAGGTTTTATTGGAAGTGATTTGTTACTCTCCTTAATTGGCAGTGTAAAGGCAGGCCTATTCAAAACTGAGGAGGATCTCTTGGCGGTACAGGGATTTATTCAAGGTCTTGACACTGATTATGTTCTAAGAAAATTTCAAACCGGACAATCTCCTGCTCTCATAACTCAGATTGGTTTTAATATTTATGTAAATGATGCCCCAAACCTTGCTCTAGTAAATTTACCAGACTTTAGGCCAATGATTCCAGGCCTAGAAATAGCGGTAGAAACAATGAACAAATTCCTCCAGCCAAACCACGATATTCGCTTTGTTGATTTTGCCCTAAATTCTCATGTCTGGGGAGCGTCCAATCCTAACCAAATAGTCGTGTATGTTCCCAGCCTCACA
>JACQQB010000007.1 GCA_016207225.1 Microcaldota archaeon
GTCATACCGACTGATAAAAAAATCCTCATAGAGTCGATAGAAAACTTAGTTTTGATTCACTCTTGCTTAGGGTCTTTGGGAAATGAGACACTGGCAAGGGCAATTGCATCGGTTCTTACCTTAAGGTTGGGAACCAGTGTTAAAAGCAGAGCAGACCCTTACAGAATCCTGTTCGAGCTTCCCAGGCCAGTAGATCCGAATCAAATCAAAAATATTCTAGTTTCATTGCAAAACTTAGAAAGCTTGATAGAGAATAACCTGATCAACTCCTCACTATTCAAGTATAAATTAACTCACCAGGCAAGAACTTTCGGCTTTATAGGAAAAGAAAATGCGCTTACTCAAAGAGTTCGGGGCTTTTTGGCCGAGACCATAATCCACAGGGAGACAATCAGGGAAATATTCCATACGTATTTGGATTTGCAAGCATGCAACGATTTTCTGGTTAGATTAAGAAAGAATGAGTGCAAGGTTGAAGTAATAATAGCTAATGAACCTACAATTCTGGGTCGTCAAGGCCTACTAAAAATAAGGGCTAGCGAGTTGATCTCGCCAATAGAGCCGCATTCTGAAATTCTTAAGGCTTTTAAGAAATCAATTCTGGATAAAAGAGCTAGGTTCATTTGCACATACTGTAAAAAAATATTTTATGTAAAGATAGAAGGCTTGAGCAAGGCAATCACCTGCGAGCATTGTAAAAGCAGTTTAGTTGCTTTGGTAGATAGACAGAAGCAGGTTGCAGTTTTACAAAAGAAGCGGGATAGATTAACTGAAGAAGAGAAGAAAGAGTATTATAACTTGCAAAGAATTGCAAGTTTGGTTAATGCATATGGAAAAAAGGCTGTAGTTGCATTAAATGTCTATGGGGTAGGTACAGAAACTGCTGCAAGAGTCCTTCAAAAATTGCACAGAGAAGATGATACATTTTTTATAGATCTTTTAGAAGCACAAAAGCAGTTTATAAGAACAAAAAAATATTGGAAGGCCTAAAAATCTTCCTTTCCATATCCTACTCATGCCAATAATCGTTTATTCCTCATTAGATCTAGCAGGAGTGAATATAACTAAACAGATTAAGGAGAAATATAAGTTCCAAAAGGTTGGAGAAGCTGGCTTGCCAACATGGGAATTATCGGGGATAAGGTTGATTGAAGTTGACGTTCCTCCACCAAATGCAGAGAATCTTGATTTTGAAACCGATTACTATATCTTCGCAAGCAAGCACAAGAGTGAGAGCAAAAAGCCGGCCTTTACTGTCCATGCAGTAGGTAATTGGAATTCTGCAGATTATGGCGGCAAGCCAAAGAATATAGGTTATGTTTATCCAAGTAAGATGAAAATAGCATTGAATGAGGTTAAACGTTTAAGTGAAGGAAGATTTGACTGGGATGTTACGATGGAAGCTACACACCATGGTCCAGATGTCAAAAAACCGCTCCTTTTTGTAGAGCTTGGAAGCACAGAAAACGAATGGAAAAATGAGGAAGCTGCAGAAATCGTTGCAGATGCCATCATGTCAACTATTGGGAGTGAACATAGATACAAAACTGCATTTGCCATTGGCGGGTCCCACTATGCCCCAAGTTTCAATAGACTCATGTTTGAGAAGGATTATGCTGTAGGCCACATACTACCAAAATATCACATAGAGAATACAAGTTTTGAGCTATTCCAGCAAGGGATTGAAAAATCATGTGAGAAGATAAGCAGAGTTATACTGGACTGGAAAGGAATGAACAAAGAACAGCGAGAATTAATCTTGAAGTATGTTGCGGATTTAGGAATTGATTATGAAAAAATATGATCCATAAGACCTATTGGACAATGATCTTGTCTACATCCCACGCAATATTTTGATTCTATCCTGCATTGGAGGGTGTGTTGAGAAAAGGCCATTTATCAAGCTGGATTTAAATGGATTGGAGATGTACAGGTGTGCGGTAGCTTCGCTTACGTTTTTTAGCTTATTCGTACTTTGGGATATTTTCTCAAGCGCGCTGGCAAGACCCTCTGGATATCTAGTAAGCAGTGCACCATTTGCATCCGCAAGGTACTCCCGTTTCCTTGATATTGCCAATTTAATCAACTGGGCAAATATTGGGGAAAGAATGAGCATAACCAAAAAAATCAGAAGGATTATTCCCCCACCACCTTTGCCGCGGTCATCTCTTCTTCCAAAAACAAAAGCCCTAAGGCCGATATCGGCTAGAATAGTAACAACACCTGCCAAAACAACTGCAAGTGTCATCAGCCTAGTATCATAATTCTTGATGTGGGACATCTCATGTGCAATTACCCCTTCCAATTCCTGCCTATTCATTATTTTTAATAAGCCAGTAGTTACGGCTACAGCTCCATGCTGCGGATCCCTGCCAGTGGCAAACGCATTAGGGGCAGGATCTTCAATGACATACGCTTTGGGTACTGGAATCCCTGCAGCTATGCTAAGGCCGTCTATAGTGTTAAATAGGTATGGATATTCTTCCTTTTTAACTGGTTTAGCACCTGTGATTCTCAACACTATCTGGTCACTGTAATAATAACTGCCTACGGTATAAAACATAGACAAAACAACAGCTAGGATAAGGCCAAAATAACCCAGCCCGGTTAACTCACCAAAAACATAGCCTATTATTGCCACAAATATCAAAAATCCAATGATGAGCAATACAGACTTTAGCTTATTGGTGTTTATGGCACTGTAAATGTTCATTCAGACCTTCTCTCAGAACTTAACTTTTACAGGTTCTCTTGCCGCTTCTTCAATCTGGAAATAGTCTTTCATCCTAAAACCAAATAACCCTGCAAAAATGTTGGACGGAAAAGCCTGTGTTTTTATATTGTATTCCATGACATTATCATTGTAAAACTGTCTTGCATACGCTATTTTACTCTCAACACCTGACAATTCCTCTTGAAGCATTAGGAAATTCTGGTTCGCCTTTAGTTCTGGATATGCTTCTGCAACTGCGAATAAACTTTTCAATGCACCAGTTAGCATGTTGTTTGCTTCTGCCTTATCGTGAACTGTCCCGGCACTCATCATCTGTGTTCTTGCCTTTGTAACCATTTCGAAAGTTTCCTTCTCATGCTTTGCATAGCCTTTTACTGTTTCGACTAAGTTTGGTATCAAGTCAAACCTTTTTTTGAGCTGAACATCAATCTGGGACCAGGCATTCTCTATCCTGCTCTTTAAAGTCACGAGAGAATTGTAGATAAACACTATGTAGACTAGCAGTAACAGAATGACTACAGCTGCGATTATTAACAGAACCATGATAACACCACCATCATGTTTATATAGGAATAAAAATATAAATAAATGCATGGGAGAGATGAATTTTATCGGTGGAGGCCTCTTAACAATAGGCACAGCATTGACAGTAGGGTCATTTTTTACTAAATACACGATGTTCCAAGCAGCTAGAGAGCTTGCTGCAGGTCTAGGAAGGTCAACTCCACAAATTATAAGTCCAGTCAATCCATTTGGGCTAGCCCCAGGAATAATGCTAGGTGCAGGTTTAGTAGGTATAGTCGGAGGCACCGCAGCACTGCTTTTTAATGAATGATTCATTCTGTTTGATTGGGTATTTCATAATCCGAGTAGTTGTAATCCTCATAGTTCTCCGGATATTCATAGTAGTCCGAGTAATTACTCTCAGTATAGTTGTATTCAGGATAATTGTAGTCATCTATCGGCTCAGGTTGTAAACTTTTCAACTCTTTCCCTAATTCCTCTAACTCCTTTGTAGTAGTGGCTAATCTAAGTATGACTACACTACCCTCTGAACTCAATTTGACATTTGTTAACAATCTCTCGCTTACACTGCCTGATTTAGTATAGCCTTTTGCTAATTTTATGAATCCATCAAAAGTTTCCTTAGCCTTTTCAGCAGAAGTTGAGTCGATAAAGTTAAGTGCGGCTTGCGCATCTACATTCACGCCGTTTTTATCTACTGCTAATGCTACAGCATTTGATTTGCCCAGTATCTGATCAGTTCCAGAAGGATTCTCAGTGGCTGGAGGAATCCTCATTGCGGCTAAAAACATTGCATTTGGATTGACCTTGGAAATTACAGTATTTATATTGGGGTCATTTAAAGCCTGTTTTTTGCTTTTGAACACATCAATAACATCCCTTACAGATTCTTTGGTTCCAAAGACTGCTGTGTTCTGATCCAAGAATGCAACAGAAGTTGTCCTCTCGTACTTGTCTTGTGTCGTATAAATCTGAACTCCCTCATAAGTTTCCTCTGTGAATTTTTGTTTTTCCTTGATCTTACTTGCAACTAAGTCTTTGTTAAAAGATCCCTTGACTATTATTCCCATATAGGGTTCTACTTTAGAGTTCTCAGAGGATTTGAAAAAAATAAGCATTGTCTGGAATGTCCTTGGGTCAAATCCTGTTTCTTTGGTTACGTTTTGCAATTCACTTTCGATGTCTTTCCCACTGCTTTCTTTAATGGATTTTTTGAAATCTTCATCCTGAAGTATTTTTGTTATCTGAATTATTGCATAGCCTTCTGCTTTGTCAGGTACTAACTTGGTTATGTCGGCTATGCTTGGACCACCGATACCAGGAATGTTAACACAACCTAAAATTAATATTGAGAATATAGATAAGAACAAAAGATAGTTTTTCACAACTCCACCTCTAATATTCACTTTAAGAATGAAAGAATATAAAGGTTTTTATACTGAGCTAGGAATAATGGTAAGGTATGATAGGTTTACTTGTTGGTAGGTTTCAGCCTTTTCACAATGGGCATTTGAAAGCTATTGAATGGGCGATGAAAAAATGTTCTAGACTAATAATTCTAGTTGGCAGTTCACAGAAATGCTATGAATTAGAAAACCCCTTTACAGTTGGAGAAAGAATAGAAATGATTCAGAGGGTCCTGGAAAAGCGAGGGATGAATAACTGCATGCTTCTTTCAGTTCCGGACATACAGAACAATGCATTGTGGGTTGCCCACGTGAACTCCTTAGTACCCAGATATGATGTTGTTTTTACAAACAATCCGTTGGCTAAAAGACTTTTCAAGGATTCTGGAAAAAAGGTTATTGAATTCCCTATGATGGATAGGTTGGAGAATGAAGGTACTAAAATAAGAAAGTCGATGCTTAAAGACAACAAATGGCAGAGTTTAGTTCCAGAAGAAGTTAAAACCTTTGTTTTAGAAATAAAAAGTATAGAAAGACTCAAAGAGATTATAAATAAGGACATAGTATAAGACTTAGTGAATCATGAGGTGATATGGTGCCTGAAGAAAAAAAAGATATATCCAATGTTCCAAGTGCATTAAGAAGACCAGTGTTTGTTTCGTCCCCTACAACTGCCCAACCACAGCAACAAGCACAGGCTAGGCCACCGACAATGGTTACTCCCCCACCTCAAAGACCACAAGAAACAAGAGTATCTTCAGGAGGCGGTAGTTTATTGATAACTGGCATATCTGTATTGGCTGTTCTACTCGCAATACTGTCTCTTTTGCTTGCTAGTTTTACAACACTAAGCTATTTTGGCATGAAAGGCGAAGTAAAGGCAATTTCAGAAGATTTGAAAAAAATAAGGGATACAAAAACTTCTATAAACACGCCTTTGCAAGGAACAGTAGTAATAGATAGGGAGTTAGAGGCAAGTGAAGCATTACCAAGTACATTGACATTTCCGGTCAAATTTACGCTAATTATCAATGATACGGTTTCTATGGTAGTACCTGGCCAGGGTGTTAGACCAGTACCGATCTACAAGGAAATTCCGGTGGAACAAGTTGTAACAATAGATTTTGCAAAAGCAGGCAAAGGAAAGCAGATAGTCCTTAGAACAAGCATACCTATAGATACAACAGTATCAGCAAAAGTAAGTGGAAATGACCTATGGAAGACTGAATTGAATGACATAATAACAAGATTAGAAAAAATAGGCAGTTAAGCAAGCTCAGCTTCCTTAATCAGGTAGCTTCCACTTGAGCCTTTGAAATTCTTAACTGCATTATTTATTTTTATTTTTTTATTGAAAATAGGTGAGTTTAAAACAAATGTCTCTGCCTCTCCGCCTTCAAACACTATGTTTATTCCCTTGATTTTTCTAAGCTCGTTGTATGCTTGCATATCGATTAGCCTGCCAAGCCATTTTTCATCCAGGCCCTCTGCAGAAACAGCTGTAATTATGAATTCAAACCCCTGCTCTATCATTTCCTCTAGAAGTTTTTCCTGCTTTTTGTGCCAGAGCGGAGCGAAGTTCTTAATTCCTAGCTCATAGGTTATCCTGTCCAACTGTTCTTTCTGGTACTCGCTGGCTATTGCACCACTCACTATGCCGTCAATTTTTAAACTGCTCAGGAGACTCTTTAAATCTTCAATCTCCTGTGTTTTGTCCCCATGTGATTTGCCAAATATCAGTGGCAATTGCATTGCTTCTGCCTGTAAGTTGCACCAGTTGACATTAGGGTGATGAAACATGTAGGAGTTTTCCATTGGCAAGATGGAGATTAAGGTATAAACCTCCCAGCCTTGGTTTAATGCCCATGCTATGGAGTATGTGCTATCCTTGCCACCTGAGAATAAACATGCTACTTTCATGATAAGGTTAATGGGAGTAAATTTTTATATCAGATTACCTATACAACCTAGCGACCAGTGCTGGTAATATGGTATTTATAAATAGGATCCAAGCTAAAGGCTTCAAGTCTTTCAAACTTCTAGATATCGCCTTGAATAAAAATTATATCTGCTTAGCTGGGCCAAATGGTTCTGGAAAAAGTAACATCTGCGATGCGATAAGATTTGGTTTGGGTGAAAGCAGGCTAAAAACGCTTAGGGCTAAAAAAGTAAGTGATCTGATAATGCAGACTAATGATAAGGCTGAGATACTAATTACTTTGAATGGAGGAAAGGAACAAACAATAAAAAGAGCAATTAGAAGAGATGGCAAGACTCTGTACAAACTCAATGGCGAGAGAATGACACGCACTAATTTGCTCGACGCACTAATTCCACTAGGCATAGATGTTGGCGGGCATAATATAATAGCCCAGGGTGAAGTGCAGAGAATTGTGGAAATGAATGCCAAACAAAGGAGAGAGATAATAGACAGAATATCTGGAATAGCTGAATTTGATGATAAGAGAGATGAGGCGTTGTCTGAGTTGGCAAAAGTGGAACAGAAGATAAGTGATGCAAATATAGTTTTAAAAGAAAGGGAAGGTTTACTCACGGAGTTAGAGAGGGATAAGGAGGATGCAACGAAGCATCAGGATATAACCGAAGAACTGCACAGACTAAAGGGCTCTAGAATTTATATTGAGTTAAAGAGTGTAGATGAAGAGCATACCAAGGCAAGTGGGAAATATCTTGAAATAAAAAACGAGATTGAGAAAATTGAGAACACGATTAAATCCATCGATGACAAGATTGCAGAGATAAACAAAAGAAAGGAGCAAATCGTAAACGAAATAAACACCAAGGGACAGAGGGACAGCACATATAGAGAAATAGAGGCTTTAAGGGCCAATGTCAGTATTGACGAGAATAAAAAAACAGATAAGGAAGCGGCAGTGCAAAAGGTAAAGGAACGGGAAGCAATTCTCAGAAGTGAAGAGAAAGAACTGGATGACAGGCTTAAGCAGATAAATGAAGAACTTAGCGACATTTCCAAGCAGATTGGACAGGCTAAGAGTGCGATTGAGAAAAAGAAAAAAGAGATTCAGGCATTGCAAGGCAATTTAGGTCAGAAAAGCAAAGACTTCAAGACTGTTAAGGAAAATTATGATTCTATTGAAGGTGAGAGCGAGGGGAAAAAAGAAAGATTGCATATTCTGGAACAAGAACTTTCAAACATAAAGGTTGCTATAGAGCTAAAATCAAAGGAACTTGAGAGAATTGAGCAGGAGATAGGGGTAAAAAATGATGAGTCAGTCAGAATTTCCAAGGAACTGGACAGATGTAAGAAACAAGTGGAGGAAATGGAAAGCCAGTTTAAGAGAGTAGATGAAAACGAAAAGGAACTGATAGGAACTAAGGAAGAGCTTGGTAAAAAAACATTAGAATTAAAGGAAAGATTGGCAGTGGTAAAATCCAGAACTTTAGGCAAGAATATAAATGACGGAGTGAATTTTGTCCTGCAATTAAGGGATGCTAAGTCTGTGGCAAACATCTACGGTACAATAAATGAACTAATGAGTTTTAAGCCCGAGCATGCCATAGCAATTGAAGCTGCCGTTGGCCAGAGGCTCAATTACATCATAGTTAAGGATATAGATACAGCCAGTAAGGCAATTTCCGAGTTAAAGATAAAGAAAGCAGGTAGGTGTACATTCATACCGTTAGATATGGAAATTGGGTCAAAAGAAAAGTCAGATAGGCAGTCTAAGTCAAAAGGTGTTATCGGTTATTTAGTTGACCTCATAAAGTTCGATAAAAGATATTACAGTGCCATCAGTTATGCTTTTGGAGATACTCTTCTGGTTGAGGATCTAGAGGCAACCAAAAAAATAGGAATTGGAAAAGTTAGGATGGTAACGCTTGAAGGTGATCTGTTAGAGGTATCAGGAATAGTTACTGGTGGGATATTCAGATCCAAATTCTTCCTGGCTGATAAAAAAGAAGCTGAGAAACTGGAAGAAGAGCTTAAGGAATGTGAAACTAAAGATGATGCAATAGTCAATAATCTCTCAAAATTGAAACTAGAACTTGCAAAAGATAGGAAACTGAAGGCGGAAGTAGAAGTTAAGGCCAAGAGTCTTGAGATGGAACTAAGGAATATAGAGGAAAAAGAAAGCAGAGAGGAAGCCAAAAAGCAATTGATAGAAAACATAGAGCAGGAGATTAACTTAAAGAAAAGGGAGAGTGAGAAAAAGCAGAAAGAGATCGATTCGCTTAAAAAAGTTTTAGAGGACTTGAATGAAAAAAAAGAAATCCTAAAAAATGAGTTTGAGCTTGTTAGTGGAAGTGGTAATGAAGTCATAAGCAACTTGGATAAAGAGATTAATGAACTTATAATCATTGACAATTCATCGAAGAGTAAATTAGAGGGGAAGGAAGCTGAAAGAAGTTTGATTGAAAGACGACATGGTGAAGTAAAAAATGAATTGTCTGCGCTTGGCAATGAGATTAAGGAGCACAGTGGAGAAATTGATAGATTGAAGGCAGGCATGGCAGCAAAAGGTAAGGAACTTAAGGAGAAGGAAGAATCAATCAAGGCAGTTAGCAAAGAACTGGAGAAGTTGTTTTCTGAAAGAAACAAACTTGAAAAAGAAGTTGAAAAGCTAGCAAATGAACGGGGTAAGTGCATCTATAACAATGAAAAATTGTTTAAGGAATCAACTAAGTTAGAGGTTGTCAAGGGTACTTCAGAAGCTAGGCTGACTGATCTGAAAGCGGAGTATGCTAATTATGATGGCATAAAGCCACTGGAATTAAGCAAGGATGAGCTGGATGAAAAAATTAACGGAACGGAAAAGGAATTGCAAGCATTAGGAAATGTTAATTTAAAGGCTCCGGAGTTATATGAGGAAAAGAAAAAGGACATCCATGAGATAAAGGAAAAAGCTGAAAAATTGGAAGAAGAGAGAAAATCGGTTTTAAGGATGATCGATGAGATTGAGCTAAAGAAAAAGGATATTTTCATGCAGACATTTAAGGTCGTAAATGATAATTTCAGAAACTTGTTTACACATGTGATGAAAGGAGAAGGAATGCTCTTATTGGAAAAGCCAGAGGACATATTCATCAGTGGCTTGTTGCTCAAGGTCAAGGTTAACAACACCGAAAAATACCTGGAATCAATGTCAGGTGGTGAAAAATCCCTGCTAGCTTTAGTATTCATATTTGCAATTCAGATGTATAAACCTGCACCATTCTATATTTTGGATGAGGCAGAAGCTGCATTGGATAAAGAAAATAGCCAAAAGCTAGCTAATTTATTAAAGGAGCTTGCAAAAACAACGCAGTTTATTGTAGTGACCCACAATGATGCAGTGCTTGCATCGGCAGATTTGGCAATTGGGGTTACAATGACTAAAGAAGGTTCAAAAATAGTAGGGGTAAACCTAACGTGATTTCTTGGATAGGGTTAAGGACTTTTTTAAAAAGAATGAGATAGGGGATTTACTTTTAATTAATGGTGATGCTGCCAGGGATATGAATCCAAATTTCTATTATTTTGCAGAGCATGAATTGGACAATGCTTTTTTGTTACTAAGAGAAGGTGAAGACCCGTTGCTTTTCCTTACACCATTAAATTATGAATATGCAAAAAAAGTAATGGACATACACCTCCAGAAATATAAGGGTAAGGAGATCTGGGAGAAACTGA
>JACQQB010000013.1 GCA_016207225.1 Microcaldota archaeon
CAATTGGCAAAACTAGGAAGTGTAAGCCAGTCATTGATAGCGAAGGTGGAGGCAGGAAAGATAGATCCATCATATTCAAATGCAAAAAATATTTTTGATGTTCTTGAATCTTTGGAGGACAGTGAGCAGCTGAAAGCAAAGGATGTTATGAGTAAGGAGATTATTTTCATAAAAAAAGGCGAGACCATAGCCAAGGCAGCAGAGATAATGGCCAAGAATAAAGTTTCTCAATTACCAATTCTGGATGGAGATAAGATAGTGGGAAGTGTGAGTGAGCAGACAATCTCAGCCAAGATTGCAGGTGGAGGGGACATGAAGAGGATATCCGCCTATAAAGTAGAAGACGTTATGGAGGAAAGTTTTCCATCTGTGGATGAAGAAACACCATTAAGCGTATTGGCAACACTTCTCAGGTATAATGATGCAGTCCTGATTATGAAGAGAGGCAAGCTTGGGGGAATTGTCAGTAAGGCGGATTTGCTTAAGACAGTTCAGTAGATTAGTTGAACACTCCAGAATCCGTTAAACACTTCTCAAGTGAATGCCTGAAGTTTTCTAGGTCTTGGGCATTAAAGCTTTTTGAGCCTGCAAGCCCTTTTAAAGTGGTTAGTATAGTTATGTCAACCTTCAGTAATGAGTGAACACTCCTGAACCCAAGCCTACCTAAGACGGATGCAAGGCCTGGACAGGCTAAGTCTGAAATGTCAGTACTCGACAGTTTTTGAGCTATTGTGTCTCGTTTTATTTTTCTGGCTAGTTCTTCCCGATATTTATCTAGAGTTCTGTTTAAATTTTGGATAGCATGACCCATTTGCAGTTTGGAGGATTTCCCATCCTTCTTTGTACACCAATCAGCAATGGTAGCTTCAAGTTTTTGAGCGAATAAATGGATGTCATCGATGGAAACTGCCCCTGATTGAAGTTTTTCTAGGATAAACTCTATGGGCAACTGCTGAAGGCTCGCAACTGTGGTGAATTGGCCTGAAGCAAGTGCCTCTTCCATTTTAGCTTGACCATGAATTATTGCAGTAAGTGGTGCATCTTTAGTTACTTTGACCTTTTTGAACTTGGCGAGTGCAAACACCAAACTCAGAACAGCCTCCTCAGCTTCACCTAGATTCAATTTTTTTATTCCTTTGGTTAACCTTGAAATTTCTGTACTGGGAAGTTTTGTTACTCTCTCGGAATTTTTTGGAATTTTGATTTTTGGCTGAGATGAGTCTACCTTGGAGCTAGTGTGATTAGTTCTGTTTACTGTAAATCTTTGTATTAACTCAAGTAATATGGTGGATAGAGCCTCTGCATCTGAAATTGGTATTGAAGATCCAATAGAATCTTCCAATGTAGCTGCGTTAAAATCCCTAAGACTGCCTAATGTTAAAAATCCCATTCCATTAAGAGAGGTAGCCAATGAACCATTGATGCCAACTTGTTCCAATGGAATATCCTTAGTGTTGGGTTTGAATTTGGCAGCGTTGAGTAGTTCTACCAGTTGCCTTATCTCCTCGATTACCCTTGTCTTTTGTTCGTGAAAAGTTGGTCCGTCCACTAATGCAACATCATGAAATCTGGAACCATTCCTAGTTTGGGGGGTTGTGCTTATGCCTCTGGCAGATGTTTGTCTATAGGAAGAATGCATTGGATCACTATGGAAGCTATTAAATTAAAAGTTTAAAAAACATTTGGACTGAAGAATTAAATTATGTATGCACCTTTGTTACCAATCTTGCTGACTAGGAAGTTTCTGCTTGTTTTGAAATTATTTAACGAGAATATTGTCCTGCCGAGCATGGCCATACTGCAATTTTTATTTTCAAGGATTATTTCATGTATAGCTTTGCTTGTCAAGCCTGTTTCCAAAGCAAAATGTCTTGATAGTGATATGAAACCTTCCAAAGACTTGGCTCTTTGAAACTCATTTATGCAAAAATCTCCAAAACGATTCAGCTTGTTTTTCCAGTTTGTATTGGTAATTATAGTTTTTGTGTTTATAGGGCTGAAGAAAGAGCATGCTACTGTGCCAGACGTATAGATTTTTTCCACATATTTAAAGCTGCCAGGTTTCTTTCGGATTACTAAGCCACCCGTGGACTCTGCTATAACCCCCCCAAGGCCTGTCTTGCATTCAATCTCTGCCAAATGAGCTATTTTTTTAGCCTCTTTTACACTTACTATTCCCAGGCAGTCTGAAAGTGCAAGGGAGAGTGAAAGAGCGCCCGCTGCACTCATGCCCAAACCATAGCCTATGGGGATTCTTGTTTTATGGTTTACATTAACAGTGAATTTTCCAGCTAGTTCTTTGTACTTGTTTATGACATTTTTAGAAACAGGGGCATTGGATTTTTTTCCGTTGATATGGATTGAATCTTTGCTGGACTTTGAATTAATTGCAGTTGTCATTCCATCTTCAAGAGTTATCCCTGCGCCAGTTGAACCAGACTTGTGGATTTTAAAAAAGCCAGTTATATGTGCAGGTGAAAACGCAGCTGATTTCATATTCCTTCATTTTACTCTGTTTCTTAATAAGCCTATTTTCTCAATCTCGACTTCAACTAGGTCGTTCTTGCTCAGTTTGCTTATTCCTGCCGGTGTTCCTGTAGAAATGATATCTCCAGGCTCCAGAGTCATTATGGAGGAGAGGTACGAAACCACAAAGTAGGGTGGAAAGATTAACCTGGAACTATTGGAGTTCTGTACAATTTTTTTATTCACGTAGCACTTTATGTTTAAACTGCTTGGATCTACCTTGGTTTCTATCCAAGGGCCACATGGACCAAACGTATCGTATCCTTTAGCCCTTGTCCATTGTGTGTTTGGAAGTTGTAGGTTTCTTGCAGTGACATCATTAAAGCATGTATAGCCAAGAATGTACTTTGCAGCTTCGCTTTCGCTTATGTTTCTGGTTCTTTTACCGATTACGATTGCCAGTTCTGCTTCATGGTCTACTCTTTCTACATCAGGATCATCAGGGAGTATGATTTCAGCCTCATGTGCGATTAGAGCGGATGGTGGCTTAAGGAAAAACAGGGGTTTTTTAGGTATGCTGGGATCAGTTGTTGCAATTCTCTCTTTTATGTGCTCAACATAGTTATGGCCTATGCAGATGATCTTCTGTGGTTCTGGGATAGGTGGTAAAAAACTTAGTGAGTCCAATTCAACTTCTTCCTCTATCTCACCAGTTGAGATTAGCGAGTCTTTAACGTTTTTTCTATTCAGTAAAATAGCTTTGTCCTTTTCTATAATCGCGGCTCTAGTCTTTGAATCAACTTGAACGGTAGCTATCCTCAAAAATATCACCGATAATTGACGTATAGTTAGATATGTGACGAATGATTTATATCTGTTAGCTGTCAAATAGCAAAAAATTGAAGAATAGTGCGCATTAAAGAGGAAACCCTAAAGAAACGTTTATATATTAGTGAATATAAATAAATACTCTTATATGGAACTGAATTTTTTACGTGTTTTTAACAATGCTTTTGTCTTAGGTGTTATGTTATTTGCTAGTTTTGCTGTCGCAAATCCATTCAGTGAACTGTATACAACAGCCTATAATGATGGGAACTTGTTTGTAGAAAAAAATGTTTTGATCGTTTGTAGCAATCAGTTGAGCATAATCACACTGACTATTACTGCGGTTTGCAACACGAGCGTCAACATAGCGCTTAGCAACATTGGCATAGAGCCTCTTTTGGATTTGAATACATCTGAAAAGGTTGGAAAGATAAACAAAACAATAAGTTTGCCGCAGGCTATTCTGAATGAATCTGCTCTTGTGTCGAATTCAATCGGTACGATTGCTACAGGTAAGATAATATTTTCTGAATCACCCGTTAAGGAGGATTCAAGGTATGTTTGGAATATTGGCATATTAAGCCCGGGAGAGAGACGGGTGATAAACTATTCAGTCGATGCATACTTGGATGTTGAAAAAACAGAGGATAAGCCAGAGTTAGGCTACACATTGCCAGGCGTTAAGTTCCTATTGAGCGATGGCAAGGTTGGAGAAGTAGTTAGTGTCAAGGTACTTTCAACACAGGGTGGAGTTCCATTGCCAAACACCACCATTGAAGTGATTACACCCTCAAACGACAAGGTAATGTACAGGACAGACAGGTTTGGAACAGTGGAGTTTACAGCTAAAGAGGCAGGGTTATACAAGTATGCAGTTTCTAACAGAAGTCTTGAGGGAACTAGGTCAAATTTCATTGCAGAGATTAATGAGGGGATAATCGATAAGCCACCTGTTGCTGCAGCGTTGCAGGATTCCTCGTTTGAGAATATGGTTAGGAAATACTTACCAGGAATAACAGCCGCAGTAGTTATACTTATTCTGATAGTAATCGGAGCAAGCTACTTCTTCTTAAGGCCAGGGAAAGAGGAGGTTGTACAGCCTCCAAAAGGCCTGGTACAGGAGGCAGCCAAGGAGTTTGAGGAGAAGAGACAAAGGACTGGTGAAAAGCCAAAGGTTACGATAGCCAAGAGAAGGGTTGACGAAGAGGCTGAGGAAGAGCCTGAAGAGGAAGCAGAGACTAGAGAGCTTGAAACTGAGGAAGCAGGGACTGAAGGTTTGAACGAGAAGGACTATGAGGACCAGTTGAGAAAACTGATTGAAGAGGCTCAAAAGTTCAGAAAACAGAAGAAAGAAGAGGATGAAGAGAGTGAAGAGGAAGAGCCAAGAAAGCAGAGAAGCCAGCCATCAAGAAAGCCAGCTTCAAAGAAAAAGAAGAGATAGATGTGATTTTTCATGAGTTTACAGAGAGCTATACCAAATAGGCCGTCCCAAAGTTCCAGGATATTGGAGGTTGTTGAAACTGAGAGTGGGTTAACAATTAAGGGAAAGATGATAACCATACCATTTCAAACCCTAAGAGATGAAGGAATAGCAGATAAGAAAAGAGATAATGTAAACCAGAGGGTTATAGTCGTAGAGGATGCTTCAGGAAATCTTTTTCTTTATATAAAATTAGACTGGAATAGATTAGAGCTAGCTAGAAAATTAGGTAGTAAAGTCGACTCTACGGAGTTTGGAAATGTTTATGCTTATGCCGTAGAGACAGATGGCGATGTTGGAAAGCTGAGAAGAATGGCTTTAGCAGATTTTGATTATGCGTTAAGTTTGTTACCCGGTGCAGTGGTCATAAATCATAGATGTGCTGGAAAACCATCGGAATTTTTGTTTAGGCAATTAGCCTAACTCTTCTAATTCTACTTCTAGAATTTTTTCATATTTCTGCCCTTCAGTCTCACGGATTATGGACCTTATTTTATCCTCAACTGTGATGAATTCCTTTGAATTTGTGTTCCTAGGGCGTTTTAGCTTCCTTATTTTCAAATCTGCAACTATACCTGAAGGCTTGCCACTCAGCACTATTACCCTGTCAGCTAGGTAAACTGCTTCTTTTATGTTGTGGGTAACAAGCAGTAGCGTGCATTTGAATCTTTCCCATACCTGCACTATTTCGGCATGCATACGCTCTGCAGTTAAATAATCTAGGGCACTGAATGGTTCGTCCATGAGTAAAACACTCGGGTTGGTCACCATTGCCCTTGCAACTGCAACGCGCTGCTTCATTCCTCCGGATATGTTGATAGGATAGTAGTTTTCAAACCCTTTCAACCCCATCCACTCGATTATTGAGCTGGTTTTTTTATCAGCTTCATCTTTGGGAATTTTCTTCATCCTAAGCCCGAATTCTATGTTTTCTTTGACTGTTTTCCAGGGGAATATGGCATAGCTCTGGAATATGAATGAAATGTCGCTATTCAAGCCAGTGATCTTAGTTCCATTGAATAATATCTCACCTGTTGAAGGCTTTTCCAAACCGGCTATGATTCTCAATAAAGTAGTTTTTCCACAGCCGCTTGGACCTACGAATGCGACGAACTCGCCATCATCTACCTTGAAATTTATATTATTCATTAC
>JACQQB010000076.1 GCA_016207225.1 Microcaldota archaeon
AATCTGCCCGGGGCTATTTTTTTATTAACTCAATAGCAACGATACTGAGCTCAGGCCTTCTTCTCGATTATTCGCTGCGCAAATCTCAGCAGATATCCATCCGGATCCAAAACCAGAAACCTTTTCTGACCAATTAATTCATCATCTTTTCTATTCCATTTATCTTCAGGCTGTATTTTGATTGGCCATTTATTATCTTTCAGTCGTTTCATTATCGGACTTATGCTTTTCACTGAAATCTCGAAGTTAATTCCCTACCGAATGGATATTCCAGCTTACCGGTTCGCCAAGAGTCATCCAGTTCTTGTGCAAGCATAAGCTGGGATCCCTGATAAGAGATGAAAGCAAACTTTTCCTCAGCTCTCTGGTATTCTATTTTGAAGCCAAGTACTAAGGTATAAAAATACAGGCTCTTTTCAATGCTCGAAACTTTCAACTCTGGAATCAACTTGTTGAACTTCATGTTAATTCCCTATAAAGTACTCTACATTCTTCAATTTGCATACAGCTTTTCAACTATTGCCCCGTATGCCGGCCTTGAAATCAAAACACCCAATAATGAGCCTAAAATTGTAGAAGTTGCAAAACCTACCACTTCAACTATTCCGGAGAAGAACAGCGGTATCATTGCTACGATTGCCACTATTGCTGTGATCATCACAATGAAAAATCCCCTTTCAAACCTTTTCTTTGCTCCTTGGTCTATTTTTTCCTTCTTCAGGAGCTCATCTGTAAGCACAATCTGGGCATCTACACTGACACCGACTGCAGCTATGATACCTGCCATTGTTGACAAATCGATCTGTGCCTGTGAACCGATGACTGCAACTAAAATTATGATATCTGCCAGGGAAATCAACAATATTGGCAAGACCAAACCGATTCTCCTGTATCTTATCGAGATTATTAATACAATAGCAACTATTACTGCTATTCCTCCCACGATGCTGTATCTCAAGAACTCTGCACCCAAAGGAGCAGGAACAGTCGTCGTGCTTCCCACAACTACCTTTACTGGCAGTGCTCCCCCACTCAAAATACTCTTCAGCTTTCTCGTTTCCTTGTCTGCTTCAGTCACTGCGTCGTTGCTTCCACTTGACCTTGAAGACCCACTTATCGAATAAGAAGTGCTTACTGAGCCCTGTGTCACACTTTCGGTCAATGTTGGTGAAGAAAGCAACCCGATGCCTGGCCAAGAATTCAACTGAATCCCAGTCTGGAAATTCTCATAATTAATCTTCATGTCCTGGTCTTCTTTCAAGTCCAAGGTGAAGTTCATCTTTCTTAGGTCTTCCAAAACCTGCGAATCCACACTTCCTGAAATGACCACATTGGTAACATTCCCCTGCAAGCCGGCTATCTTCTCCTTTGTCTCCTGCCAATTGTCTATCACATAAATGTAAGTGGTCGTATTGTCCTCTTGTAATACCTTGTTTGTTATCTCCAGTGCTTCCTGTACAGTCAACGTTGTTCCAGAAACGATATCCGAACTTCTGACTAAAATTACCGCATTCTCCGGCTTGTCCAAAAACATGTAAACCGGTTTATTGGCCTTTCCCCTGACTAAAGTACTGAATTTTTTAGCAGCATCAAAATTGATTGAAAAACCAACATCCCACGTAGCCGTATCCCCCAAAGGTGTTCCTACATTTGTCTGTATGCTTCCCGGAATTACGTCTGCACCTTCAAGGACTACCTTCCCATCGACTACTCCCTTGAATTTACCTTCTTCCCTGACCAGCTTTTCTATTTCCTCTACAAGCTTGGAATCAGACTTGGGCACTTCAACATAAATCTGCGTGTCCCCGACTCCCCTTATGTTAACCTGGCTTAAACCAAACTTAGTAACTCTTGTCTTGATCGTGTTTACTATTTCTGCCATCACATTTGCATCCACTGGCTTTTCCAAGGTTAAAGGTATCCTGGTTCCTCCTTCAAACTCTATGCCCAGCTTTATGCCGCTGACTAAGGCTAAAACAATCGCTATCGCTACCAAACCTATAAGGAGCAATACTCTCCTGTCGCTTAATAAAACTCTCGGGTCGTTCATTTCTCTCCCTTCCCTTCCAAGTACCACAATATTATTACTCCGTTAAACATCCAGGTTGCAAACAAATCCCCAATTAATCCAGCGATTGCAACACTCGCTATAAGGAAATATGTTGGTATATGTACTAATAGTGACAATACAAAAAGAACTGTGAACGAAGCTATTGCTGCAAACGTCATTGTCGTGCCTGTTTTCATTGCTTCATACGCCCTATCCCTGGGACTATTTTCTGCTCTCTTCATTGTCCTAATAGTAAGAAGCATATCCGTATCCAATGAAAAACCTACGAGCATCAGCAAGGCAGCAAATGAAGGCAGTGTCAGTGGTATATGGAACAAACCCATAGCACCGAGTGCTATTATCACATCTGTCAAGGCACCAGCCAAAACTGCCACTGATGGGACGATACTCCTGAAAACCGCAAAAACAACCAGAATCGTCAATATTGCTGAGACTATTACGATGAAACTAACTTTTTGCAGGAAGAATTCGCTCAATGTCGGACTCACGTCCTGGAACGAGTAAGTGGAATAGCTAACTACTTTTCCCAATGCTGTAATTATATTCTGCCTGTAAGTCTCCCTTGCCTTTGAGATCGAATTCTCCACCAAGTCCCCATAGCCCTTAGTGGAAGTTGAGTTCCTGGGTATAAACCCAACAAAAGATTCTGAATTTCTCAGTATTGCCTCGCCTATTTCCTGCATCTCACTTTTCTTACTCGTTAAATTAGCCCTTAAAATCTCCAGATCCGCATTAAGTCTTTGCTTCTCACTGTCACTTGTAGTCGCGCCAATTCTCTGCAAAATAGAAAACTCACTGGCTTCCAAAGATAAAACTTCATCTACCTTTGTGCCAAATACCTTTGATTTCTGCTCATTTTCTGCCAGCCTTTCATTCTGCTCAATCTGCACTTCCACTATATTTCCTAACGGGTTTGAATAACTTGAAACAGTTGCATCTGTAATTCCTATTTCTGCCAACTTGGATTTTATTGCATCCTCATCCGCTGTCTGGTTGGTCTGCAGGGTTATTAGAATTCCACCCTTAAAGTCTACCCCTTGGGGTATTTGCGGAATAAAGTAAAGAGATACCAATATCAGTATTATCGGAGCCAGTATCAACAGCTTATAATTGCCTTTGTATATGTTTGGAAATTCCATTCAGAAAACCTAAGTTACGGTATAAAGAATTACTTCTATTAGGAAAATAAGGATTATAAACTTCACTACCCATTCAATACTAGGTTGTAGACTAATGAGTGTTGCCGTAGCTCAAGAACTCCAAAGACCACCTGTAACTAGCCTTTCTCATCGCAATGCTCGTGCCATTATCGGCATATTGAAAAGATATCCACCCATGCAAAGACTTCCTTTATTGGATGCTTTTGACTCTATCCATGCACTTAATGAAAAACTTAAGACTGGCATTACTCTCGTCTCTGCCACAGTTGCAGACCATATACTTAATTCTACTCCTTGGTTCGATGCTTTCCTAGGCCATTCTCCTTTTCCGGTTGATGCAATAATATGCTATGAAAAACCAGGCTGTAGGTTTCAAGCTGAGGTTGTTTTTACTTATGAATCTGACCCTAGGAAACAATGTCTCTTTGCCGCTCCAGACAAGCGTTTAATATTGCCTGTACCTGATGAATATAGAGGAGAGAGAAATATCGCATTAGTAATAACAGGTTTAGCTAGGGCTAATTTTACAGAAGTAAAACATGAGATATTGATAGAACCCAATCCACAGAGCATACTGGCGGTCGAAGACTTTCCAAGTGTTAGTGACTGGTACCTTCCAGAAGAAAAAACAACAGTCCCTCATGGTAGAAAAACAGAGCGTTCTTCCAGATCGAGGTATCTTTGGAGACTTGAGGACTCTAATTATATAGGTCTTATTGTCAGGAACGGAATGGGTGGGCATCCACAATATTTTGATACAGGCTGCTTAGAGCCTGAAAGGTATATGCTAGTTGTTGAGATGTCAAACAATGATTTTGTAAATTTTGCAACGATGAAAGTACCTGCATATACTCTAGATAAATAGCAGACCACATCCTCCAAAATAGCGAAGATAGTAAACTATATCAAAAAATAATTCAGGGGAAGAAACCTCGGACCAGACCTGAGGACGCTCAGCACTTTTTTGCCCTTTTTGTCGAGGTAAATAAAGCACTTGTTCTATTTAATACTTGGTCTGATACGACTTAGACG
>JACQQB010000082.1 GCA_016207225.1 Microcaldota archaeon
CGAATGGACCATCTAAGCCCATACGAAGCTCAAATTAAGGCAAAAGAAATGGGCTTAAGGATATTGACAAATAAGGAAGTCGATAATCTTCTTCAAAACGAAAAACTAAGCGATAAATATGCAAAATATTTCCCATGCTGGACTGGAACACATGTACATGTAGTATCTGAAGGTACGGGATGGGTGACAGAACATGGAAAAAGCGAAAAAATCAGACTGCCTAAAAATGATGGATGGTACATTGTGGACCGCAAATACAGATTGCCCATAGGAAAAGAATCAAATAAAGAAAACCCAATGGCCCGCTTCTTAAGTTTGAGTGAACATGGTTATTTTGTTGTCCGTGGCTGGGACTATGTTGACTCAGATTTTATCACTCTCAGCAACTGGCGCGATGTAGCTCTCCACGACCACGATACTCATATCGGAGTGCTTGGTACACCTATGAAACCTCAAAGACTCAGACTGAAGAGAACAAGAACTAAAAATTAACTATATAATTCAACATAAAGTGCCAAGGGCGAGTTTTGAACACGCGACTTCCAGATTACCCAATGAATGCCTATTTCTATCATAGCAGATAAGCTCAACACTCAAAAGTTATACTTATGAGTCTGGCACTCTAACCATGCTCCTCCACCCGACATTTAAGTCAAGATGTCTGAGTTACCTTGGCACATTATCTATTATGTATAAAAAAAGTTAAAAACATGAAGAGTGACGAGCCATAGTCTGCCTTTTGTTTTTAACAGCATTCGACTAAGCGGCTTAAAGCCTTGCATCACACATATCGCTTTTGCAGCAGGCGCGTTTCATCTGCTTCTGGTCCATCTCATTACTTCATTCTCATCTGAATCCAGGCAGTATCGTTTCTGTTCCCGCCGAGAGCCTTAAACTCTCCAAAGGCTATTTGCCTATGTTTCTATGGGCTTTCATGATGGGCAGAACTTCCTCCAGACTTTTGGTCCAGTAAGCTGTCGGCTCATCACTCTAACTTAAATTAGGGAATTTAGTATTTTTATCCTTAACTGTCCTTAATGCTTGATAGGTGTCTGCTGCTTACCTTGCTGCTGTAACGAAGTCTGTATTTCCTGATAAACTTTCGGACACTCCCTCTGTAAGAAATCTAAGATTTTTTTGGAGTTCTGGTCACTAACTTGTACTGCATTACCACCTACAGTGGGTACATTTCTTACAGTAAATCCCTGGGATAAAACATTACCCAACAACACATTTAGTTTGGCTGATTGTTCAGGAGTTAATGTAACGTCCAGTAAGCCAGTGCCCTTATCATTGAGTCCTATTCTCAGTACCTTACTACCTAAGACCGGCATGCCTGCAGCAACAGCCACTGAATATATCCCTATCGTTGGTTGAGCTGTAGAATCTTTATTTAATGGCTTTTGTCGGATAGCTGATTCCCCAGCTGGCCCCCTTATCAACTGTATGCCTATGTGTACTTGCTCTACTTCCGAAGCCTCTACCATACTATTATTTTAAGTTAAAACCTATAAAAACTTGCCTATGGTTACTTGGCCAGAGCAAAAGGGGCCTTAACTAAATCTATTTTGCTTAAAACTGAACTATAGGAAATAAGCACTCTTTTCTCCTTGTCTATCCAGATAGTTCCTTCATAGCCATTGTTCCTAGTAACATCATTGTACAATTCCTTAAAATAAACATCCACTTTATATGCTTCCCTTCCATTCTTGGTTTCCACACCTTTAACTTCATAAGTCCTCATAAAAACTGTCTTTACCTTCAAGTTCTCATGCTCTATGATCCTGCTTGAATTCCAAACAAAACCCTCCTTAGCTCCAAGCATCCATGGTTGGAAAAAATCAAAGAACATCCAAGACTGCAGGAAACTGAAATTTGCAGGAGTAACCTCCCTTCTAACTCCAAAGTCATTCGATAGTACAATCTTGTCTGGCTGGCCGTTCTTTATGTCAAAACACGTCATAACCTTTATGCTTTTATTCATTAAAGAAGTCCCTGTAACCTGTGTGCAATTGTCTAAAATCCCGTTGACCAAATACTCTATGTCAGAACTTTGATTCTCTATTGTGTACCTATAAACATATGCCTCGCCAGCCTTAAGCTTAAGGTCACTCACAGGGGTAAACTTATCATCCACAAAGTAAGTTTCAAACTTTCCAGTCGGCTTTAAGAAGACATAACCAACTATTAAGAGCAAAACAAATACTGCAATTGAAAGTATCACTGTGTTTTTAGTCGTAAACTCAATCTTCACTAATTCACCTATTCGCTATATTCTCCAGTACAATTTGGGCTTTCATCTATCTGCACGCTAACTACCTTTCTCATTTTTTCTTTCAATTTGGCATGGGCATACTTTGCCAATAACTCAGCAGTAGTATTCTCTACAGGCAATATAACTACATCTGAAGCAGGCAAAACATAAGTTCTTTCCCAAGCCTTGACATGTAGTTGCTTATTCACATTGTCAATTTTTACTTCTTTATTTTGTCCAGGAATAAGGAGATAATGGTCAAGAGTCTTGCAAAAATCGTCCAAATGCCTTTGAATAATCCTAAAATCTTCAACCATGCCATTCTCCAGCTCAGATTTCAAAATTACCCTTATCCCATAGTTATGCCCATGAATAGGCTCATCGCTTAAGAAATGTCCTGCGCTAAAATAAGAACTAACAATCACTTTATGCATCCAATACCCCATAAAATATAAACAATCAAGATATAATATTATTGCTCGAGCAACTTCTTCAAGTCTTGGTAATCCAATCTATAATAAAGCCATTCTCTTAATCTCTTAGCACCCAGTTTCTCATAAAACTTAATCGCATTCACATTCCAATCCAATACAGAGAATTCCATTCTGTTGCATTCATTTTTAACTGCTTCCATCGCACATGCTAAAAATAATTTCTTACCAATGCCTTTTACTCTAGTCTCCTCCAATACAAATATGTCCTCTAAGTATACGGTAGATCTAGCCAGAAAAGTTGAATATGTAAAAAAATAAACAGCATAACCCACTGCCTTCTTTCCTTCAAAAGCCAATAAAATATTAAATTTTTTATTTTTGCCAAACCCATCTTCTATCAATCTATGTTGTGCATCCTTGTCAGGACCTTTTAGTTTTTCAAACTCTGCAAGTTCTTTTACGAGATTAACAAAGTCCTGGGCGTTTTTGGCTTCCCCCTTCCTAATCTCTATCTTTCCCCCCATATTTGGATTACGATAAAAAGTTTAATTAACGTGTGCTAAATTCATCCTGGTATAGTTATGAATCTAAAAAAGTGGCTAAAAGAGTACAAGCAAATATCCAAGTCATTACCCCTGAATTTTTCAGGTGATCTTGAAGCTGCAAAACTGCTCGATAAATTAGCGAAGAGAGACGATTCAAAACTATTGAAG
>JACQQB010000079.1 GCA_016207225.1 Microcaldota archaeon
AAATAAAGTAGAATTAGTTCATTCCTTAGAAAGACCCAATTTTTGAGCATGGTCCTTGAGTAATCCTGCGATTTGGTCTACAGACATTTGCTTTAACATATCTTGGTGATCACGAATTGCGTGATGCCACATTTCTCCCTGCATTTTATACGGATCTGCTCCATTGACAGTATAACCACAGTTACAACTTAACTCCATAACATCACCCCTTCTTTTCATGTTTTGAAGTTAATAAGGTTTTAGGTAAACGAGGGTGTTTTGATTAGTTGGATTGAGGAAAGGTTTAAAAAAGCCATTATATCTAAACTCTCAGGTGGTCTTGATGGTAAGTAACAGGAAGGGACAGGCAGCCATGGAGTATTTGATGACCTATGGTTGGGCTATATTAGTTATAATTTTAGTTTTAGCATTATTGCTGTATTTAGGAGTATTTGCACCATCAACACCAGAAGCATGCCGTGGCCCTGCGGGCTGGACATGTAGTAGGACCAGGTTAACAACAGATGCAGTATTGACAACGGCATTCTCTTTTCCATTAAGGGACGTTACGATAACTAGACTGAAATGTACGCAAGAGAGCGGTGTAGTAACTACTGGTGCCAGTGCATGGAGCGGGTCTCAGGTAATTTTGAGGGGAGATACTGTTTCATTCACGTTGACATGCCATGATACGACTGGTGCGGCAATAAACTCATTCGTGCAAGGCCAGGAATATAGAGGAAGAGTTAATGTCCAGTTCTATTATAATGATGAAGGATCGGCTGCTACAAGACAGGAGAAGTTTGAATTGATAGCAAAAGCAGTTTCATGAGTAGTCCTTAAGGCTACTTTGGCTGCTCTTCATCTCTTTTTCTTTTATTTCGCCAAACAGGTCTATTTCACCATACACTCCATCATAGCCAGGTATGGCTTTAACTTGGCCCTTATTGACCCTGCTGATAGCTTCACCGATTCTTGGCCCGCTAACTTTTGCTAGAGAATCAAGATCAGCATCAAAAACACTTAGCTCATTCCCAAAGGCTTGGATTAGTCTGGAATACTCAAGTTCAACCAGCTTGGTGTCTTTGCCTCTTCCCAGTGCTTTCCCCAAGATCTCATCCAGGGGCATTATGTGCCTGAAGGGTATGTTGTTTTCTGGGACAAAGCCCTCCTCCCTGTCTGCCAATTCCTCAACCCTGTGCAAGACACCAATCGTTAGCTTTTTTCTGCAGACAGGGCATATCTTGTTATACCTCCTGCTTTCCTTGGGCGTTAGGCTTACATTGCAGTTCCTATGCCCGTCATAATGGTATTTGCCTTCTTCTGGAAAAAATTCATATGTAAACTTGAACTTTTTCTTATCTTTCTTGATTATGGCATCGTAGACTTCATCGTAACTTAAAGCCTTTAGATCAAAGACATTGGCTTCCCTGGCCATTCTTTTAACAGAGTGAGAATCACTGTTGGAGATTAGTGTGTATTTGTCCAGAGAGCTTAGACGCCAGTTCATTCCGGGGTCGCTGCTTAAGCCTGTTTCTAGTGCGTGTATGTGCTTAGCTTGGTCTTCATAGCATTCTTCAATCGTATTAAAACCACCGTTAGCCCCAAACACACCGAACCAGGGGGTCCAGCAATGGGCTGCTATGATCATGCACTTTTTCTCAATTTCCATTACAGTTTCTACAAGTTCGCTTGCTTTCATTTTCAATGTTGGCCTGCCATCACTTCCCAAATCACCGAATTTGCCAAGCCTTTCATTTATCTGCTCAGCCACTTCTAAAGAGGGAGAGATGAGGAGATTGTGTATTTTCTTGGTTTTAGCGCCAACTTGGAAAACGTTGCTTACTTCGGAAGTTAGAATGAATGTGGAGTTTTCATAGCAATAGAGACCATCCTTTGCTTCTAGCTTTTCCTTTAACTCTTTTATCCATAAAGGATGGGTAAAGTCGCCTGTCGCCAACACATCTACTCCCTTGATTTTAGACCATTTACTCATGTTGGGTATGTTTAAGCCTTCACTGGTTGCTCTCGAGTATTTGGAATGTAGATGCAAGTCTGCAACAACGCGCATAGAATCACAGAACTAATTTAAATGAAAACACTTTAATATCTAGCATGGCTGGCAACATCTTTCATTCGCTTGGAAAAGAAAGCAGTATTTTCAAAAATGAAAAGGTACTAATGCCTGATTATATACCGAATGAGCTTCTGCACAGGGAGAATGAGATTAAGGAGCTTGCACTGTGCTTAAGGACCGCATCAAAAGGCGAGAGACCAGAAAACATAATAGTGGCAGGGCCTCCAGGTACGGGAAAAACCTGCTCTGTCAGGTATGTGCTTAAGCAGCTGGGTGAATATTCAAAGTCAATCTTGCCCATTTATATAAATTGCTGGGAGTTTAGCACCAGACATTCCATCCTGACACAGATTGCAATCGGCCTTGGAGAATTTGTACCTAGAAGGGGAATAGCAACAGATGAAATAACAATAAACATAGTTGAAACGCTGAAAAAAGAGAAGAGGACTCCGATAATAGCCTTGGATGAGGTGGATAAGCTGGCAAGCCAGGTGGAGGATATTAAGATTCTGTATGATTTGGCCAGGTCAAACGAGATATTCTCAATAAATATTGGCCTGATAGGCATAAGCAATTCACTAACATTTTTGTCAAGAATTGATAGCAGGATAAAAAGTTCGCTTAGTCAGAGAATTTTGGAGTTTGAGAGGTATACTCCACAGCAGTTGAGAGACATTTTGAAAGAAAGGGCGAAAATTGCTTTTGTTTCTGGGGCAGTTGATGAGGACATACTGGGCCTGTGTGCAGGCATAGGGATGAAGAATAATGGGGATGCTAGGATTGCAATCCAAACATTATGGCTAGCTGGGAGAGAAGCGGAGAAAAGAAACTCGGGTAACGTGAGCATAGATGATGTTAAATTGGCGGCAAACTTAGCACCTAGGGAAAGCAAGCTTGGTGAGATTAAGTTTGATAAGGTAGAAAATGAGATAATAGATATCCTAAGAAAGAAAGGCGAGATTACCACTACTGAGATTTATGCCTTGATTAACAGGAAACCCAGAACGGTTAGAAAATACATTTTAATACTCATTAAGAAAGGAATATTGAAGAGTAAGAGTTTGCCCAGGAGTACGACTGATGGGAGAAAGCCTAGGTTGATATGGCTCAAAGAACCTGGAAAGTAAGCAAAGGAAATAAAAAAGCTATTGTTTACAATAGGTATGTCTTTGTGATGTTCAAATTCTAATCAGCTGTAGTGAGAGAATGACTAAAATAAGAAGAGCTTTGATAAGCGTTTCAGATAAGAGCGGGATAGTGGAGTTTGCAAAGGGATTGCACACACTAAAAATTGAAATAGTCTCCACAGGCGGGACTGCCAAGTTGTTAAAGGAGAATGGAATACCAGTTATAGAGGTCTCTGATTATGCTGGATTTCCTGAAATGCTAGATGGGAGAGTCAAGACACTGCATCCAAGGATTCATGCCGCATTGCTGGCAGTGAGAGATGATCCAGAGCATATGGAGCAGTTGAAAAAGCACGATATCCCTCTTATAGACCTAGTTGTTGTTAACCTTTATCCTTTTGAAAACACTATCAAGAAAAGGGCGTCATTGGAAGAAGCTATTGAGAACATAGATATCGGAGGACCTGCAATGCTCCGATCTGCGGCTAAAAATTACAAGTATATAGCTGTAATAGCGGACCCTGACAAGTATAATGAGGTGCTTGAGGAGTTAAAGGGGAATGACTGCAAATTGAGTGACGAAACCAAGGCTAAATTGGCTTTGGATGTGTTCAAGTTAACATCCTATTATGATTCAGTCATTACCAATTATTTGAGTGAAGTTTATCATAAAGACCCATTTCCTGAATTTCTTAATTTAACTTATAAGAAAATCAAGAACCTAAGATACGGGGAAAATCCGCATCAAAGAGGAGCGTTGTATAAAGAACCGGTTATTAGGGAACCTAGCATAATAGACGCTGTGCAGTTGCATGGAAAGGAATTGTCTTTCAACAATATCCTGGATGGCGATGGGGCTTTGGAGTTACTTAAGGAATTTGAGGAGACTACGGCAGTAATAGTCAAGCACACGACACCTTGTGGCGTTGCAAGTGCTGCTAAGCTTATTGATGCATATAATAATGCTTTGGCAACGGACCCTGAGGCTGCTTTCGGAGGCATAGTTGCCTTGAACAGGGAGGTTACAAAAGAAGTGGCTGAGGAGATTTCAAAATTATTCTTGGAAGTAGTTATTGCACCAGATTACAATAAAGAAGCATTAGAGATATTGCAGCAAAAGAAGAACTTGAGGGTTTTGTCTCTTAGGCAAATAGTACTCCATAAGATTCCAGGAAGAGAGATAAGAGGAGTTGGCGGTGGCCTGCTTGTACAGGACAGAGATATTGAGCTTTATGGGAAGGACATTGAGGTTGTGACTGAAAGAAAACCAACTGATAATGAAAGAGATTCGATGATATTTGCCTGGAAAGTCTGCAAGCATGTTAAGTCTAATGGAATAGTTGTTGCTTCAGGAAACAGAACAATAGGCATTGGTGCAGGGCAGATGAAAAGAATAGATTCGGCAAATATAGCTATGAGCCGGGTAAAGGAGAAGTACAAGGAGTTAGCATTGGCTTCAGAGGCGTTTTTCCCGTTCAGGGATTCGATAGATTCGGCTGCAAAAGGTGGAATTACAGCGGTAATCCAGCCTGGTGGCTCGATTAGGGACGATGAAGTTATTCAAGCTGCAAATGAGGAGAATATTGCAATGATATTTACTAAAATGAGACATTTGAGGCATTAGAGTTCTGTTTATCTTACAGTTATCCTAAGTCTTGTGTTAACTTTTATGCCACTGGGTAGTTCATAAGTCCTATGGTCCCCGTGTGTTCTTCTCATATCTCCTGCCGGACTTGGAATTTTGAAGCTGTCTCCTGAACCTGCACGTGTACGAGATATCGTATTTACAGTTTCAACATAATGCAATGCAGAATTTATAAGACTTTTGAGGTTACCAAGAGTTTCTATAAGTTCTCTAGAAATTTCGTGATCCGGAGTTTCATGGACTTCCATTAGTTCTGTTTTAAGAG
>JACQQB010000104.1 GCA_016207225.1 Microcaldota archaeon
AATTGCAGAGACAGGTGCTGGAATGCATGGTGTGGCGACTGCTGCTGCATGTGCGATGCTGGGCTTGGAATGCGTTGTTTATATGGGGTCAGTGGATGCAGAAAGACAGAGCCTGAATGTTTTGAGGATGCGTTTATTAGGGGCAGAGGTAAGACCAGTTAACTCGGGCTCCAGAACTTTGAAGGATGCCATAAATGAGGCAATAAGAGACTGGATTTCAAACGTTGGTACTACTTATTATTTATTGGGTTCTGCCGTAGGCCCGCACCCTTATCCGTTGATTGTGCGGGACTTGCAGAGTGTGATTGGGAAAGAGGTTAAAAGACAGATAAAAAGAGTAGAAGGAAAGCTTCCTAGTGCAATAGTCGCTTGTGTAGGTGGAGGAAGCAATGCGATAGGCATATTCCACCCGTTTCTGAAGGATAAAAGTGTAAAGTTATATGGAGTTGAAGCAGGTGGAGAAGGATTGAGTTCTGGGAAGCATGCGGCTTCTATATCTTCGGGTAAAGAAGGTGTTTTACATGGTTCTTTGAGCTATCTTTTGCAGGATAGGTATGGGCAGATTAAAGAAACACACAGTGTTTCAGCAGGCCTTGATTACCCCGGTGTAGGGCCAGAGCATGCTTTTCTTGCAAAAACTAGGCGGGCAGTTTATGTAGCTGTGAATGATAAGGAGGCCATAGACACGTTCCACATGTTGTCAAAAACTGAAGGCATAATACCTGCCCTTGAAAGTGCTCATGCTTTAGCATACGCAGTTAAACTTGCGAAAAAAATGAGAAAGAAAGAGACGATAGTTGTGAATTTATCAGGAAGAGGAGACAAGGATATTGGTATAGTTGAGAAATACCTTAAGGTGTAGTCATGAGCTTGAAAAAAAAGAAAATTCTATTGATTTCATTCCTTACGTTAGGCTATCCAAAATTGGAGTACACTAAGCAATTGGTTGATGCGTTAATAGAAGGTGGGACTGATATTGTTGAGTTGGGAATACCATTTAGTGACCCTATTGCAGATGGTCCAGTAATTCAATATTCTTCACAAAAATCATTGGAGAGCGGAACCAATACTGATAGATGCTTTAGTGTAATAAAAAATTTAAGAGTGAATAAGCCAGTGATATTGCTAACTTATTATAATATAATTTATAGTTTTGGAATTACTGAATTTGTTAAGAAAGCTAAGAAATGTGGCACTTGGGGAATATTGGTTGCAGATTTGCCGATTGATGAGGCTAAAGAATTTGTCAAAGCATGCAGAAAATACAGGGTGAAAACCATATTCATAGTTGCACCAAATACCAGTAAAAACAGGATAAGGAAGATAGCTTCTAAAACCACTGGCTTTTTGTACCTGATGGCACATTTCGGAGTTACTGGAACTAAGGATAATGTGGAAATACTGACTCTCAAGGCTGTGAAAAAAATAAGATCTATAACTAAAGTACCTGTATGCGTTGGCTTTGGAATTTCTAAAGGAGAGCATGTTGCATCCTTAACAAAGGCAGGGGCAAACGGTGCGATTGTCGGGAGTGCATACATAAAAAGAATAAAAGAGAGCAGAAATCTAAACCAAATGAAAAAGAAATTGATGGAGCTAGCCCAGGAACTTAAGAGTCAAGTTTAGCTATTTTGAACCTAAAATAGGTTAGCTATATATACCTTCATCCCTATATTTTCCTAGGTTTTTTGGATGAAGCAATTTGTTATTGTAGCAAAAGATAAGAAGGGACTAGTGGCAGAGATTGCAGGCTTATTAGGCAGCAAGGGGATAAACATAGATTCATTCGCAGTTCAGGTCATAGGTCCTAATGCTATTGTACATTTAGTTATTTCTGCTGCAAAGGAAGTTGAAGAAACACTGAAGAAGGCTGGTTATAATATAATCAGTTCCGATGTTATTTTGATAAACCTCGAGAATAAGCCAGGGGAATTGTCTAGGGTTGCCAAGTTGCTTTCAGATGGAGATGTGAATATCCAGAACATGCATCTTTTGTTCAAGACTGGAATGGGTGCAGTTTGCGCAATAAAAGTGGATAGTTATGCACAGGCTACAAAAATACTTAAGAATTATTTAGTCTAGGTGTCATCTAATGAATAGAGAGTTAGTGTTGTCAATCTTTGTTTTTTCTTTATTGTTATTTGGATGTACGCAAGAGAATAATAACGGTAAGGACCAGCCTCCCACTAAGTTGATTGTGTGCCCTGATGGGAAAACCGCTGTTCAAGACCCTGCTTCCTGCCCTAAAATGGATGCAGGACTTTTGGAATGTGAAAAGGAAGCTAGTTCAACATATGGCCAGAGCCCGAGAGATAGTTGCTATTATGATTTGGCAATTGAAAGAAAGAACGCGAGTATTTGTGTAAAAATTGAAAACACTTTACCTTATGGTAAAAGTAAGGTAAATTGTGTGGGAGAACTGGCACTTGATGCAAGTAATCCGGAGTTATGCATCGAACTTATTGGTTCAGACAGGAACGTTTGCTATAGCTATTATGCATTTGAAACCTTGGACCCTAGTGTATGTGAGAAGATTTCAGCAGGAACACTCAGGGATGACTGTTACTCCAAATTAGTTTATGATTTGAGAGACCCTAAGATGTGTGAAAAGATAGAGTCTAGGATAACCAAAGATGGTTGTTACTTCACAATAGCAGTTAACTTACATAAAGTTGAGTATTGCGACCAAGTTATAAGCTCAGGTATTGTTTACTCGATTGAAGCCTGTTATGCGTTTATCGCAAAGTACGAGAGTTCACCAGAGACCTGCAATAAGTTAACTAAGAACTCTTCAATAGAGAATTGTTACTATGCTTATGCAGTACTATATCCTCCACAAAAGAATGTATGCGAATTAATTAGGGATACCAGTCTGAAAGAAAGATGCATACAGGATACGAATGTAACCTACTGATCTATAGCTCGATTGTGAGTTTGCCTGATTTCTTATCCAATGAGACTATCTTGCCCTTCAGAGTTTCTTCTATTTCTTGCCAGCTTTTTTTATTTTTTCTTAATTGATGCAGTACCTCGAGTATACCGGTAACAGTGTCAAAATGAGCATAGATGAGGTCACCAGCCTTTTTGTACTCTGCAGATTTGAGTTCTAACTCTTCCAAATGCTCAAGTTGATCTGCCAGTTTTCTCTCTATGCTGTGCTTTTTTTCTTCTTTTTTCGTAGGCATTTTAGGCTTTTGGATCAAGACAAACTCGTCCAAAGCTTGTGAGAGATTTGAAAATTCTTTAACCACTAAGTTAGGATATTTCTTTAGGGAGATTAAGGAATAGTCCAGTGGGACATTATTTTCATAGTAGACACGCGGCTTCAGCTCATGCATTATTTGCATTAATGCCGCATGAAGAAGAGCTATTTCTTTTTCAGTCATATCCTTTGCATTCTTTTTAGGGTTTAGACCTAAACGAAGACATATTTCCTCTAAGTAGAGAGTACCAAGATTAATTTTATTTGCTAGGCATGCGATAAGGTATTTTTCCTCCATAATATCCTTTAGGAGTTCTATCGTTAGTTCCCTGGGGTCTAGCTTGCTTGAGGCCGGAAATTTGTAGGTCTCCTTTACCTTTATCCTTCTGTCTTTCCACTCCTCAGCTCTGTAACAATTAAGAATTTTGTAATTTTCATCCGTTGCTATTACATTGCCCTTGGAAAACATTTCGACAATAAAATAGTACTTCTTCTCTTTTTCCAATGTAAAAACAACTATACGGTCAAACTTGTATTGTTCTATTGCCCTGAGCCTGGAATTTTCAAAATATTTTCGTAGAAACATGATAAAATTGCTGGGCTCTTGTGGCGCTTCTTTGATTATGTTGGTAAGGTGAAGTCTTTCTTTTAATACGAAAGTTAAGTCAAGACTTCCTTTTCCAGGTACATTTAATTTAATCCTGAACTCATTTTTCTCTATTTCAAAGATTTTGCCTAGTCTGGAGTCTACTAAAATCTGTAGTTCTTGAATCATGTAATTTAGATCAAGATTACTCATTTCGTGCATAAAATCAAAGCTTGAGCATTTTTTCAATTTCTTTCCTGTCAGGAACAGACTGTGCTCCTACGTGCTGGACTTTGGCGGCAGCTACTGCATTCGCAAACCTTACCGAATCCTTTAGTGATTTTTTCTCCAATAAGTAAGTAATGAAGCCTGCGCAGAAAGCATCTCCGGCCCCTATCGTATCGACTGCTTGGACTTTAAAGGGCTCTACCTCAAATGTATCCTTGCCAGCAACTAGAACTGGGTTTTTACCGGATTTGATTATGCAGGTTATATCGAATTCCTGTTTTAATTTTTTAATCCCTGCATTAACATCATTTTCACCTGTGATGAATTTTAGTTCGGTAGAATTTACAATCAGGTAGTTGCAATTATTGATTATTTTGCTTAGTTTCTGTAAGCCAAAATGAGATTTGGACCTGCCAGGGTCAAAACTTACAGGCACTCCGGATTTCTTAGCCGCTTCAGAAGCAATTTCAAGCGCATCTAGGTTTGTACCGGTCATGTGCAAGTGCTTGCAAGTCTTAATGTAGTCCACGTCTATATCGATTATTGGCTCGCTCATGCCTATCATTTCCACGACTTCTACTTCTGCATGTTTATTGATGAGTATGATTGCTATGCCAGTTTTTCCCTTAACAACATTGACTCTGCTTACATCGACCCTTGAGAGTCTAAGGTCTCTGAAGAGTAAAGCCCCGATCTCATCAGTGCCTACATTTCCGATAACCCCTGCCTTTAAGCCTAGTTTGACAGAGCCTACGGCAACGTTTGCTGCTGACCCTCCGCCGGATGATTGGATTTCGGTTTTTGTAAAGGTAGTTTTATCCGGAGTTGGAAAATCTTCAACGTAGCAACGGATATCGTAGATTATATGGCCTATTGTTATAAGATCCATAATGAGATTATTTTTAGTAAGAATATAAATTTATTCAGCTTTGGCAGTAACGGCAAGTGCAGGGGATCCATAGTATTTTTGGTCAGGTTTATAAAGAGAGTATAAGAGAATAGATATGTGAAAATCAATAACACGACCATAATTGTCGGGTTTGTGATGCTGATTTTAATTAGTGGTTGCACTCAGCAAGTGAGTGAGAATGGAATTTTAGATGCTAACAATGAAACGCAGGTTAAAGAATCAGTGGATAAGGATGTATCGATTGTGAAGGCAAATGAAACGGTAATGAATGAGACATATGTAGTAAACAATACACCAAACACAACGAATGTTTCTATAAGTGAGAATGTGAGTGAAGTGGTGGAAACAAATAAAACTGAAGCTTCCTTTTCCTGCGGTGACAGTTACACCTTCTTTTCAACTTCTCCTGTCGGGTTAGCCACAGTTAGTGCAATTGTCCCTATGGGGGAAGTTAGGCCAATAGCAAACGTTTTTCCAGCTCCCTACATATCTTATGGGATAAGGCAGACCAGTGCCGGTGTTGCAACCAGCCCCACGATAAATGTCTTAGTTTTTTCACCAGGAAATGTGACTGTAAAGCTGATCAGGGTAATAGAACACGCGTCAGTCAAGCCTGCATATAAGGATTATGAAATTTATTTTTCCCCATGTGAGGAACTGACTGCTTATTTCCTGAA
>JACQQB010000105.1 GCA_016207225.1 Microcaldota archaeon
CACTTTCTTCAAATGTACAAAAAACAGCTAATTCAGAAAGGAGCTAAGGAGGAAGATCCTGAAGTTTCCTTATTGGTAGGGGAAATAGGCGCTCTTGAAGACGCCGTTGCAAATAAACTCTATAAGAATGAATCGGGGTTGAACAAGATAAAAGGCAGGCTCTCAGGATACCAGAAAATCCTCGACATAATCAAGGGCTAATGCCTTTTTCCTTTAACTATAGCCTTAAATATTTTTAGTGGCAAAAAGTGAATTCTATGACTTTAAAAAACTGTTCAACTTGTGGAAAGCAGACTAAGGAATATGTTGAATTTCCATGCATGAGCTGCGGTCAGGACAAGATAGTCCGCTGCTACCACTGCAGGGAAGTCACCAATCCTTATACCTGCAAGAGATGTGGCAAAGAAGGTCCGTAGGTAATTTAATGGGAAATGTAGCTGCAATAATAAAAGTATTCCCTGAAAGTGCTGAGGTTTTGCCTATTGTTAAGAAAGAGATAGAGGAAAAGCTAAAGCCTGCAAAGATTGAAGAGGAACCGATTGCCTTTGGTCTTATGGCACTTAAAGTTCTTATTTTTCTTGATGACAACGCAGGGAGCGAAGGCCTCGAAGACAAGATAAAGGCAATTAAAGGAGTAAGCGAAGCCCAGATTGAAGACATAACAAGAATCTAATCACTCCATCAAGTCTCTTATTCTCCTTACTGCACTCCTTATTCTTCCAGTATGTGATCCCTCCCAGAATACATGCTTGCAATTTCTACATTCCCAGAATGAATCTACCTCCTCAAAAGTTTTCTTCTGAACCCTACCCTCAACATCCTTTTTCTCAGCAGTCTTTAGTTCACCGTTGCATTTAGGGCATATGGTCTCTGAGGGGAATTTCCCTAAAGGAATTGAAAATTCTTTCAGTATACTGGCCAACTGTTCTTCCAGGTTTTTCTTGGGCACAAGGAAAATCCCCACATTCTGCTTTCTAGCCCTTTTACTAAGCTCAACATCCATCGTCAGCAAGATCAGTTTGTTCTCCTTTGCATACTCTATAAACTCCCCATCGTCCTTAAGCTCCGGTGATTCCACTCTTATTCCTAAGATTCTCAGCCACCTTGCAACTTTTGCCAGCATCACATCCGCAACAAACATAAAACTCACTAGCTAAATTTCCATATATATGATAACTCAGGTCTCCTTAAAAAATTGGCGCTCACATGAAAACACCAGCCTAGACTTTGGCGAGGGCACCAACATACTTATTGGCATGATGGGAGGAGGCAAGTCCAGCATTATCGATGCGATTTGCTATGCGTTTTTTGGCGATTTTCCTGCCCACAGGCAAAAGAAACTCGAATTAAGCGACATAATATTCAACAACGCTACTGAGAAGGAGGCAGGAATCCAGGTGAAATTCATCTCAAACGGGAGTGAATACACTATCATAAGGAGAATAAAGACCAACGGAAATGCAGAAGCTGAAATAAGGAGAGGCGACAAGCTGATAGACGGCCCGCAGCCCAAGAGAGTAAACGAATACATCCAAAACCTATTGAAAGTAGATTATGACCTTTTTACCCGTGCCATTTATTCTGAACAAAACTCTATTGATTACTTCCTGACTTTAGGAAGAGGAGACAGGAAAAAGCAAATTGATGAACTCCTAGGTATAAATAAATTTGAAAAAGCAAGGGCCAATCTCACAACGATCATAACTACCCTAAGGAACACAGTGAGAGAAAAAGAACTCCTTCTGAAGGGTGCTGACATTAAAAAATTAGAGGAGGAAATTTCAAAAATCCATTCAGAGCTTTCCAAACTTGAGGATGAAAAAACCACCCTCTCCAAACAAATATCCTCCTCAGAAGAGAAGATTCTAAGCCTTGAGAAAGAAGTCTCAACTCTCCTAACCAAAAAAACTTCATTCAAGAATCTAGAGAAAGAAAAAGCCGCACTGGAACACAGGAAAGAATCCCTTAAAACATTAACCAAGGGAATTTCTTCAAGCGAGGATGAACTCAAAGCAAAAGAATCACAGTTAAATGAAATCATCAATAGCTATTCCAGACTCTCCTCCAATTTCAAGACTCTAGACTCCCAGTTACTTGCTCTCAACAAAGAGCTTGGCACATTAAACAGGAAAAAAGAAGAAATAGAGAAAAAACTCCAGGAAAAACAAACACTGGAGAATGAGAAAAGAAAAATAGGCAAGCAGCTATCTAACTTGCAGGCCGAAATAAGCTCCAAGAATACACTCTTGGACTCACTCAAATCCAGAATTGCCAATAACGAATCCCATATCAAAGAGCTCAAACTCCTAATCGAGGAGCTTAACAAGGAAATAAGCTCATGCCCCATCTGCGAAACAACCTTGCCTGAAGAGAAAAGAAAACAGCTAAAAGAAAAAAGAGAGCATGAGCATCAGGAAGAGCTAAATTCAAGTAAAACACTAAGGGAAAACTTAGAACAAGAAAAGAAATCCTTGCTGGAACTTGAGAAAAGCCTCAGGAACCTGGAAAGAATAGAGAATGACCTGGCTAAAATCGGCAATGTTGCAGATGACCTTAATGAAATAAGCAGCAAACATTCCTCTTTAAACACAACCCTCTCCAGGGCTACTTCAGAAAAAGAAGAAGTTCAAAACAGCATAAAAGCAATGGAAAAAAGCGAAAAAGAGCTTAGGGACCTGCTGAATAATTTCAAAGAATTCTCGGAGCTGGATAAAAAATTAAGTGCCCTTGCAATAAGCCTGGAAGAACTCAAGTTCAGCGAAAGCGACCTGGATGAGAAAAAGACCAGCCTGGAAAAATTAAGGATTGAATTCTCAACACTAAATGCCAATCTAGCCGGAACCCTTAAAAACAAGGAGAAAACCACTGAAATCCTAAGCTTAAAAGAAGGCCAATTGAAGAACTACCTGGATTATGGTAAAGAAGTCCAAAGGATTAAGCAACTTACAGAAAAGCTCCTAATCTTCCAGAACAGCATCGTTGAAACCCAAAGGATCCTGAGGGAAGAGCTTATCCAAGCCATAAACGAAGAAATGTCCACAATATGGCGTGTCATCTATCCATATGCAGACTACAAAGGCGCCAGGCTGAATGCAGATGAAAACGATTATACCCTGGAACTCCTATCTGATGCATGGAGACAAGTTGAGGGAATAGCCAGCGGCGGGGAAAGGGCCTGTGCCTGCCTTTCTTTAAGAATCGCATTTGCAAGGGTTCTGGTGCCTAACCTAAGCTGGCTTATTCTTGATGAACCAACACACAATCTGGATGAGGAGGCTGTCAAAGGCTTGGGGAAAGCGCTTTATGAGGACATACCGAAAATAGTAGACCAAACATTCGTAATAACTCATGATGAAAACCTAAAAGACGTAGGCAATGCCCGTATCTACAGGGTTGAAAGAAACAAAGAACAACAAGAGCCCAGCAGAGTTGAGCCTATCTACTGATCAAGCCTTATTTTTGCTTTGGGGCTTTGGAATATCTACTGGCAATATCGTCTGGGGATCCAATCCTAACACATTCAAAACACTCGAATTACCCGGTATCACAAATTTGGTATTATCCCTTAAGACCGTTTCCAAGACCTCTAGCTGCTTCTGCAATCTTGCTCTTTCCGTAAAGTACTTCTCCGAAGAATCTGAAACTGCCTTTATTGCGCCGGCCTCTGCCATTGCCTTAAGCTCAATTGCCTTTGCTATGCCTTCTGCTTCCTTAATCTTGGCTCTCTTAACTCCATCAGCTTCAGTCTCTCTGGCCGTTGCAAAATCTATTGCTGCCAGCTTCTCATTCTCAGCCTTAACTACCTTATTCATGGTCTCCTGAACATCTCCTGGTGGTTCAACCTCCTTCAGTTCAGCCCTTACAACTTCTATTCCCCAATTAACTGTCTGCCCGTTCAATTCAGACGCCAGCATATTGTTGAGCTTTCCCCTCATGGAATTGGCTTCTTTAAGGGATAAATTACCTATAATGTCCCTAAGCGTTGTTCTTGCCAACGCTACAATCTGGACTGAATAATTCTGCACATTATAAAGTGATTTTTTAACAGATTCATCATCAGTCCTAACCTTGAAATATATCTGTGCATCGACTTTAGCATTCAGATTATCTTTTGTTATAACTTCTTGAGACTCAGCATTCATCATCCTTTCAGTAATGTTTACGTACCTAACCACATCCACGAATGGTATTATGAGGTGAAAACCCTGGTCAAAAACTTTATGGAACCTACCCAATCTCTCCACAACTGCCTTGTCAGTCGGCCTGACGATGACAACTACCTTTAGCAAGAATAACAAAGCCACTACTGCAATAATCAACAAGCCTACAAGTAAAAAGAACAACGATACCATAGAATTCACACTCTCCAGAATTAGTTATCCAATTGGTTTATTTAAACCTATTTATTCTGCTTTTTAGGCTCTTCTTTTTTCACTTGCTGTTGTTTCCTAGCCCTGTAAAAATCAAACCCAACCCATCCAACAACTATTATGAGCGCTATGAGTATGACTGCACCTATAAGGGATTCTCCAGTAGGGGCTGCGATAGTTCTCGGCCTGTTTGTCACGTTGTACACATACTCCACACTCTGACTGCTTCTGTTCACATTGTCCACTGCTTCTATCCTAAAAGTAACTACGCTGCCTTCTTTCTGTGCAGGAATTATTGTAGCGAACCTGTCCAAATCTATCTTACTCATTAACAACGGTGGTTTTGAATTATTATCCACTGCATAAAGAAGATAGACCTGTGATATTCCACTTGAATAAACATTCTCTTCCTTAACATCCACGGTTATAGTCACATCCTCTCTTGTCGGCTGCTTTGGCTTAACCTCAACGTTGCCTATCTTGGGCGGTAATAAATCAAAAATAAACGTTTGTTCATAATCAGAGTCTATCTCAAACGTTCTTGGCGGCAGGTAGTAGTCATACCTGGCTTTCAGCGTTATACTTGTAAGGGGAATCTGGGTTAATGTATACTCCCCATTTGTCTCAGAAGTCCTTACATTAACTGTCTTGTTAAGCGCATGCAGGACAACTTCCACACTGCTGGAAACTGGGTTGCCTCTTTCATCCCTGGTCACAATCCTGAGGTCACTCGTAGGTATAGTGACTGTAAGTGCACCTCGCCAAAAAACTCCAGTTCTGGTAAAGTTTCTGCAATTGCATATTCCATAAATTCCCCTAACAGTGTAATCATACTTGTCTTCCAAACCTTCAAACTTTGCAATCCCATAATCATCAGAAATCTTAACATAACTCTTATTCCCATCAGTAACAACAACCTGTATATTCTGGACAGGCCTAAATTTCTGATCTTTTACTTCAACTATTAAATTCCTTACAGGCAAAGTTATGAAAATAGGGCTCCCTGCAACATTTATCCACTTGTACACCTCTTTCACATAAATGTCATTATACGAAACTTCCACGGTAATGTTCTTATTGTCCAAAGATTCTATGAAAGCCTCGACCTTACCAGCTTCATCAGTTGTAAACTTCTCCTGTTTTTCAAAAGTAAACGTTGCACCAGTGTAGTAAGTTAGTTTTACACTCACATTCTCCATAGGCTCTTTATCGGCATTCTTGACATTAAGTATAAAGTAACCACTTGCAGCTGCAGCACTCAAAGTACTAAGAAACAGAGTAAAAACCAAAATAACCCTGAACACACTTCGCATAATCTACTTCTTAATTGAATAAGCTTAAAATCCTTATCACGGCGTCATTTACACCAATTCAATACTCATTCACCCTATTGTAAAAATCTCTGATCATTTCAACTGCATTTTTTGCCCCGTTCTCGCCATTTCTTGCTTTTCTGGCCAACCTTTCCAGCCTTCCCTTATATTTGGAGTAATTCTCATCCAATCTCCTCAGCTTAGCTTGGATTTGGTTTAACTTATCCAGTGTAACAAACTCTCCCAACCCCAACTCCCGGTATCTTAATGCATTATCAATCTGTTCAAACTGGTTTGAATCTGGAATTAGGATCGAAGGCTTAGCCAATATTATTGATTCCATTATTGATGAATGCCCTGCAGGCAAAACCAGCATGTCCGCACTCTTCATGTACGGCAATACATCTGGCAAGTATTTCCTTATCTTGACATTTCCCATGTCTATATCCTCAGTAGCAAAAATTGAACTTATAATAAACTCGAAACTCTTCAAACTTCTCAGCTTCTCACTAAGCTTCTGCAACACTCCTTCCCTAAATCTCTGGCCACCCATAGTCACCAATACCTTTACCTTATCCGTTTTCCAGCCAGCAGGCTCAACTTTCTTATATAAGAGCAAGGACATGGGGCCAGTGATGTATGTTTTTTTCTTTATATGCACATCTCTGGACAATGAGCTCAAGCATACTGTATTAGGCGGCTTGAAATCAGGTATCAGCACAGCATCGCAATAAGAAAAAGGCAGTGACAACGGAACATCCAACAATTTACTCAATACTTTTACATTAATCTGCCCTAAACTCAGCAAGCTTTCGCCATGCAGTTTCTTCTCCCCCTCCTCAACCGTTCTCGAATGAGAAGTCTGGTTTGAAACTAGAAACGTTGATTTTCCTGAATGTGTTCCAGCAAGCACTGTAGACAACCTAGAATCCGATATAACTATATCTATGCCAGAGCTTTTTATGAAATTCCTCTCTCTAATATAAGCCTTCAATATGTCTGTGGGGTTTCTCGATGTAGCCAATATGCTTCTTGCCAAATCAAACCTTCCCTGCTCACCCACCATCCTTGCTTCTGGGGAAGTTTCGAACGTGTTTAGCCCAAAGCTCTGCAATCTCTTTAAACTACTTCCATAGCAGGCAACCGTAGTCTCATACCCTCTATTCTGAAACTCTTTGTAAAGGGCCATCATCCTTGAGGTATGCCCAAAGCCCTCACCACAAGCTGAAATAAAAACTTTCATCTTATCGCCTGCGCTGCCTTCTCCGGTGGCATTGTATTGATTATGATGTTAGAGCCAAACTCAAATCCTGCCCACTTGGATAAACGTGGCAAGAACTCAATATGGAAATGGAAATCTTTACCGAATGGGGCTATCTGTAAAACATAATTATAAGGTGGTCTATTCAACAACTTGTCTACCCTTGACAAAACAAACTTCATGGCCTCTGCCAAATCTCTCAGACCACTCCTATCAAGGTCAATTATTGAAACCAGATGCTTTTTCGAAACAAACCAGACTTCAAACGGAAATCTGGATGCAAAAGGTGCAAAAGCCAGGAAACTTTTATTCTCAAAAACCACTCTAGTCTTTTCTTTCCCCTCTTTCCTAACAACATCACAATACGCACATACACCATTTCTCTTCTTGTAATCTTCATTCGCTTCAATCTTCTCTTTTATCAACTCTGGCACGTGCTCCAGGGCAATCAGCTGACTATGCGCATGTTCTAATGAGGCGCCTGCCTCCTCTCCCTCATTTTTGAAAATTATAACATGGTTAACTTCCTTTACTTTTTTCAAAGCTCTAATCCTGCCAGAATACATCTCCAAAACATCCTGAATATGCTCGGTACTCAAGTCACCCAAGGTTTTCCCATGTTTATCAGTATCCACTATCA
>JACQQB010000106.1 GCA_016207225.1 Microcaldota archaeon
AATTGTTATAGAGAAATACATTTAAATTCTATAACTCTAAACTCACATAGAGCTAGGTGGTACAATGACTGATTTATTCCAAATTTCTACCAGATTTTATCCAATCAGATTAAATGCTTACATGAGAAATGAAGTAGAGATGGCCGTTGAAATTGAGAACCTAACTTCGGAAGCCTCATGGGCTGAATGCGATGTTATAGTTCCTCCTTCCTTATCATTAGCTCCGGATAAAGAGCTGGGTAAGGGAAGGTTGAGAATTGGGATTATCAATCCAAAGGAAATAAGAACGGGAAAATGTAAGATATATGCCGGGGCTAAAAGCTATCCAGATGTTTATATAGTCAAACTAGTTGCATATGGGTTTGGGAGAGACGGGGCGATTGTAGGGAGAGAAGAAAAGAGGGTAGACTTAAGATGTGAAGCTCTCGGGTGATTTTTTTGAGAAAAACTGTAGCGATAGTAGGAGCTACTGGTATTGCAGGCCAGCAATTTATTGTCAGTCTCCAGAACCACAAGTGGTTTAAAATTAAGAAGTTAGCTGCATCTGAAAAATCGGCAGGTCGAAGTTATCAGGAAGCTATTCAGAATCCTAACAGTGGAACGATGAGGTGGTGGAGTCCTGAAAGACCCAATAAAGAAATTTTAAACATGGAAGTTGAGAATGCGGGTAACTTGGATGCAGAAGAAGTTGATATAGTATTTTCAGCTGTCGAAAGTGACGCTGCATTAAGCCTTGAGCCCAGATATGCTAAAACTACTCCTGTAATCAGCACTGCCTCTGCCTTTAGGTATGATGAGGATGTCCCTATACTGGTTCCCGGGGTCAATCTGGAGCATACCGAACTGATCAGAATACAAAAAAGAAATAGAAGCTGGCAAGGTTTTGTTACACCAATTCCAAACTGCACTGTTACTGGTCTAGTGATCGCACTTAAACCAATTTACGATGCATTTGGGTTGGATAAAGTTCTAATGACTTCGATGCAAGCAGTAAGTGGTGCTGGCAGATCACCCGGTGTTTTATCATTAGACATACAAGACAACATAATCCCATTTATCCCTAAGGAAGAGGAAAAAGTTCAAAAAGAAGCGTTGAAAATCCTTGGTAAGCTGAACATTGGTAAAGTTGACAATGCAAACTTGAAGGTAAGTGCAACATGCACAAGAGTAAACGTGAGTGATGGCCATACTGAATCAGTTTTCCTATCGACTAAGAAACCATGTTCTGTTGAAGAGGTTACTGAAGAGCTGAGAAATTTCGGAAAGGATTTTGTCAGGATTGGCTTGCCATCTGCTCCTCGAGAGATGATTGTTGTTCATGAAGACCAGGATAGACCACAACCTAGAATTGATAGAGATATCTACAATGGTATGGCGACTAGTGTAGGCAGAATAAGAAAAGATAATGTTTTAGAAAATGGAATCAAATTTGTATTATTATCCCACAATACTAAAATGGGTGCAGCTAAAGGTGCAACCCTAATTGCAGAATACCTGATTAAAAAAGGCTACATTAAATAAACCCAGATACCTAAGCCTTTACTTGATGATCTGATGCCAATTATAGAAGTACACAATGTTTCAAAAGATTTTGCAGACGATAAGAACAAGATAAAAGCGCTGGATAATGTAAACTTTAACATAGATGAGCATGAATTTGTCTGTATCGTAGGCCCAAGTGGTTGTGGTAAAAGTACACTGCTGAGGCTTCTAGCAGGTTTGGACTTCCCAACAAGCGGAATGATAAAAATCAAGGATGAGGAAGTGGATGGCCCGGACCCAAAAAGAGCTGCACTGATTTTCCAAACTTTTGGCCTATTACCCTGGAGGACTGTTAGTGAGAATATAGAACTAGGTCTGCAAGCTGTCGGAACCATCAAACAAACTAGAGACCAGATTATTGAGAAATATGTGAAACTAATGGATTTAGAGGAATTTTCGGATGCTAGACCTTATGAGCTCTCCGGTGGGATGAAGCAACGGGTTGGAATTGCAAGGGCATTGGCTGTAGAGCCACAAGTCCTCTTGATGGATGAACCATTCAGTGCTTTGGATGCAATAACTGCAGATATGCTTAGGAAGGATGTACTTGAAGTTTGGGCAGACCCTTCAACTAAAACAAACACTTTCATCATGATTACACACCTGATAGAAGAAGCAGTCTTTATGGCTGATAAGGTCATTGTGATGTCAAAAAGACCTGGAAGAGTTTTGAAGGAAGTTGAAGTAACGATTCCAAGGCCAAGAGTCGAGCATGCCAGGGACCCTGCTTTTTTTGAGCTTTGTGATGAGATCAGGAATCTAATCGGTTAGCCAAAGATAACTTTTTATATTGAATAATCTAAGAGGATTTGAAGAACATGAACATTGAGAAAATCCAGAATATTTCTTTTGCGCTTGGGTTTTCTAGTTTATCGGTCATGCACGCATTCAACACCATAGACTCCGTATGGTATGTTGCTGTTTTATTTAATGCAGTTGTAGCATTAATTTTTCTGTCTAAGTTCTACTTCAAGACAGAGGGGGATGCATCTCAGGAGATAGAGAAATCCATTTCAAAGAAGAATACTTAACCCCCATTATTCAAAAAATTTCTTAAGTTGCTGAGTAGGTTTATAGTTGCATCTACGCCACCGTATGGATAAATCTGAAAGCCAGCTACATGCTTGACTAGATTAGAATAAACTTTCTCAACTATTCTTGAGGATTCCTCAGGGCCCTTTTCTCTTACTGCGAGCTTTACATTTTCAGGAATCTTTATTCCAAACCTTTTTTCTATAAATTCAGGAGACTTGGCAGTCTTAAAAAGCAGTAGGCCATAAAAAACATGCATCTTCAGGCCTCTTGAATTCAGTGCGTCAACGTACCTTAAGCCTTGTTCTACATCGAAAACTGGCTGAGTTACAACTACATTGGCCCCAGCCTCATACTTTTTGGCTAGCGAGTCAATTTCTTTTTCCAAGTTTTCGCTTGCAGGGTTTCCTGCAACACACAGGCTGAAGTGATTTTTCTCTGCTGAGGCTTCTTCTTCCCTAAGCCATTTTACTAGCTCACCAGAGTTTTTGAAATAATAATTGTTTTTGTGTGGGGGTTCGTTAGGGTCTCCATATAACAGCAGTAAGTTATGAATATCTAGGGACTTTAGAGATCTTAGAAAATCGTTGTTCTTTCCATGGTCCCTGCACGTAACAGTTGGTATCGTCTCTAACCCGTAGGTTTTCTTCACATATGCAGCTTTATCTATGCTCTCTTTTTCTGCATCTACTTCAAAAGTAGTGTCTTTGGCTATTTTTTTAAGGGACGTGACAGTTGCAACATCTGCTAATTTACTGACCTTGCTTACATATTCATTATCCACGTGCGGTGATAGTTCAGTGCAGATTATTTTTTTGCGTTTTTCTATCAGGTCATTCAGATTCATTTATCCACCAAGTTCCTTTCTTGCTTCTTGCGTTCCTTTTACCATGTTCTCCAGCTTTTGATAGACTACATGCCAGCTTCTGGTCCTTAAACCGCAGTCAGGAGCAGGGTAAATTCTTTTTGGGTCACCCAATATCTTAGTTGCCCTTAGGATTCTTTCTTTGACTGTTGCAGGGCTTTCCACATCATCAACATGCACATTCAAGACTCCCAGACCTATCTCCCTCCTATCATTGTATTCATTGAACAAATTAAGGTCCTTATAGCCATCTTGCCGGGGGTTGTCCCTGTTTGCGAATTCCAAAGAGAAATGGCTGCACTGTTTCATTTCTAAAACCTCGGGAAAAAGCAATGAATAGTCACTAAAGCATATATGGATGCTAAATTTGGCATTTAATCCCTTAACTGATTCGTTAAAGGACTCAACCAGTAAATCGACCTCATCAGGTTTTGTGGTTGCTGCAGGCTCATCTATCTGAATCCACTCTGCACCATTCTCGATCAAATCCTTTATTGTTGGCCTTAAAACTTCTCTGGCTAAGTCAAGGGTAAGGTCTCGCTTATTTTCTTGCCTAGCTTTTTTAACATCCGGGTCATTTGCACGCTGCAAGGAGTAATGTTCATTAAAAGACCAGTCAGCCAGGGTATATGCGCCTGTGATTGGAACCTTGGTTTTTCTCTTAGCAACACCCTTAACATGTATAAACTCTTCAGTGTGGTAGGGCTTAGCCAAACTAGGCTTTTCCACACATGCAGCTTTAAGGTAATATTTGTTGTCAAAAGACCTAACTTCCCCATAAAATTTAAAGCCGTTGATAAATCGGATAGCGCCTTCATACATCTCAGTTCTCCACTGTTCACCATTATAGACATAATCCAGTCCGACATTCTCAAATAACCTTATCGCAAATTGCGAGGAATAATCCTTGATTTTATGCTTTAACTGTTCAGTTAACTCTTCATTTAACAAAGCAGAGAGCTTGCTCTCCAGATTTAAGCCTAGTTTATTGGTCCAATAATTCAGTTCTTCAGTATCTTTTGGAGTTATTGGCAGATTTCTTAGCTTTTTAACATGCCAAACAGGCTTTGCTAGGCTGCCTACTTCATATGTTGGGTATAATTGGTCGCTCATCTATTCACCTTTTAGCAAATCAGCTGCTTTTTTTATTGCCCGTACTTTTTGGTTTGCAATGGCCTGTGGTACGAATTCAAGTTCGCAATTAGGAGATATGTAGATCGTTTTTGCATTCGTTACTTCCTTAATCTTTTTAACCAGATTAGCAATATTTTCTGGGTTTTCTACTAGGGAATTTCTTCCATCTATAATTCCTGCACATAGTTCTTTTGTAAAGCTATAATCTTTCAGATTAGCTACATTGGTCTCGGTAAAATCTATACCAATTCCATGAACAGGCAGATCAAGCAGGTCACCTAGCCTGCTGCTTATGTCACCAAAAAACACTTGGAGTGAATACTTTATGTTGGGTGTTTTGGTTGCAATTTCATAGGCAGCCTTCAGGTCATCCTTTGAGAATTTAGAGTTGTTATGTGAGTATGCTAGGTACGGCTCGCTAAATTGAAAATAGGTGAATCCCAGCTCATTTAAATATTCTACAGCATTTGACAATAATGTTGAGATAGCAATCAGTAGTTCATGCTTGTTCTTATAAAATTTATTCTCTGCTAGCTGTGCGAATGTATAAGGACCAGGCAGGATAGCTTTCCAATCCTTATCCTTAGGTAGATGGTTTAGATAAAAATACCTATTCAGAAAACTTAAATCCCCAGAGTTTATTTCATTCACGACTATGGGTTGTTTATAAAACGAATTGTTATCGAAATGTCTGCTGAGTGCACCCACGTTTAGGCCTGGGACATTCTCCACGAATGGCCTATAGATATCCTGCCATTTGAATAAGCCCTCATAGACATAACTCAAATTAGCCTCTATCTGCAGCTGTACCAGACTGGTGACATCCCTCTTAAAGGCATTCTCCAAATCCTCTTGGGTTATTCTTTTTCTTTCAAAATCCCTTGTTGCTTTTATCAATTCATCTGATCTAGGGTATATACCAGTTAGATAACTTTCAACTATCACAATCACCTTTAGGCAAAGATTTCCTGTTGATTATTTTAAACTTTACTGATTCAACTATTCCGAAAGGAATTTTAATATTCCATTTCAAAGCCAGCCACTGTATTCCATTGCGCTTCTTACACTTTCTCGTGCAATGTCTAATGCAGCCTTTCTTGTGTTGTTAT